>JBAXLX010000168.1:0-7564 GCA_037134595.1 Pseudomonadota bacterium | reverse complement strand
ATTGCAGGATGTCTTCGCCTTGGCAATACAGGCCCTTGAACGTGCCCTCAACCGCGGCATCCAGCATGTTGGGGATACGCAGGCCCGGTTCGTCATCAATCTGCACGCCCCAGATTTTCTGGAAGATGTCGCGCACGGCTTCGCCCTTCACATGGCGGTAGCCGGGCAATTCGTGCGGGAACGACCCCATATCGCAGGACCCTTGCACGTTGTTCTGCCCGCGCAGCGGGTTTACCCCCACACCGGGGCGGCCGATATTGCCGGTCATCATCGCCAAATTGGCAATGCCGATCACCGTGGTCGAGCCTTGGGAATGTTCGGTCACGCCCAGACCGTAATAGATCGCGCCGTTGCCGCCACGCGCATAAAGACGGGCTGCGGCGCGCACTTCATCGGCCTGCACGCCGGTCAACAACTGCACCGCTTCGGGCGCGTTCTTGGGCTGGCTGACAAATTCGGCGTAATCTTGGAATTCATCCCAATCGCAGCGATTGCGGATGAAATCTTCGTCAAACAGACCCTCGGTCACGATCACATGGGCCATAGCGGTGATGATGGCCACATTGGTGCCCGGTGTCAGGGCCAAATGATGGGCGGCCTTGATATGCGGGCTTTCCACCATTTCAGTGCGGCGCGGGTCGATCACGATCAACTTCGCCCCTTGACGCAGGCGCTTTTTCAAGCGGCTGGCAAAGACCGGATGGCCCGAGGCCGGATTGGCCCCGATCACAATCGCCACATCGGTGTGTTCGACCGAATCAAAGTCTTGCGTTCCCGCCGAGGTGCCCAGCGTTTGCCCCAAGCCGTAGCCCGTGGGCGAATGGCACACCCGCGCGCAGGTGTCGGTGTTGTTGTTCATAAACACCGCACGGGTCAGCTTTTGCACCAGATAAGCTTCTTCATTGGTGCAGCGCGACGAGGTGATCACCCCCACCGAATGGCGCCCATGTTCCGCAATAATGCCCTTCATGCGGTTAGAGGCAAACTCCATCGCCTCGGCCCAAGACACTTCTTTCCACGCATCGTTGATGCTGTCGCGGATCATCGGGCTTAGGATACGGTCCTTGTGGCTGGCATAGCCGTAAGCAAAGCGGCCCTTCACGCAGGAATGGCCACGGTTGGCCTTGCCGTTCTTATAGGGCGTCATGCGCACCAGTTCATCACCGCGCAGTTCGGCCTTGAACGAACAGCCCACCCCGCAATACGCACAGGTCGTGATGACAGACCGCACCGGCGTGCCAAGTTCAATCACCGACTTTTCCTGCAAGGTCGCGGTCGGGCAAGCGGCCACACAGGCCCCGCACGAGACACATTCCGACGACAGGAAATTGTCTTCCTTCATGCCCGCCGAGACACGGCTGTCAAACCCGCGCCCCGAGATGGTCAGCGCAAAGGTGCCCTGCACCTCTTCGCAGGCCCGCACGCAGCGCGAGCAGACGATGCATTTGGCCGGATCATAGGTGAAATAGGGGTTGGAATCGTCTTTGGGGTTCCACTGCGGATTGGCCTTGCCGGAATTGTCTTTGGCCTTGAAGTGGGTATCCACCGCCTCATAGCGCACATCGCGCAGGCCCACGGCCCCCGCCATATCCTGCAACTCGCAATCGCCATTGGCCGAGCAGGTCAAGCAATCCAGCGGGTGGTCCGAGATGTAAAGCTCCATCACGCCTTTGCGCAGCTTTTCGAGCTTGGCGTTTTGGGTTTGCACCTTGATGCCCGCCGCGACTGGCGTGGTGCAGGATGCGGGCGTGCCATTGCGGCCCTCGATCTCGACCAAGCACAGGCGGCACGATCCAAAGGCGTCGACCGTGTCGGTGGCGCATAGCTTGGGCACCGCAATGCCAATCTCTGCCGCCGCCCGCATGATCGACGTGCCTTCCGGCACCGTCACATCAAAGCCGTCAATCGTCAGCGTGACCATGGTTTTGGATTTGGCCGCAGGCGTGCCGAAATCGCGGTCGGGGATGATGAAATCTTTCATTCGGCGGCATCCTTCATACGGGTAAAGTCGTCTGGGAAATGCGACAGGGCAGACAGCACAGGATAGGGCGTAAAGCCGCCCAAAGCGCAGAGCGATCCGGCTTTCATCGTGGCACACAGGTCGGTGAGCAGCGGAATGGCCGAGGCGTCGCCCTTGGCGATCCGGTCCACCGTTTCCACCCCGCGCACAGCGCCAATCCGGCAGGGCGTGCATTTGCCGCAAGATTCAATGGCGCAGAATTCCATCGCAAAGCGGGCTTGCGCCAGCATATCGGCGCTGTCGTCAAACACGGTCAGGCCAGCATGGCCGATCAGACCGTCTTTGCCGGCGAATTCTTCATAGCCAAAGGGCGTGTCAAACAGGCTGCGCGGGAAATAGGCGCCCAAGGGCCCGCCCACCTGCACCGCCTTGACAGGCCGCCCACTGGCGGTGCCACCGGCGATCTTGTCGACGATGTCGCCCAAGGTCAGACCAAAGGCGATCTCGTAAAGCCCGCCGTGTTTCACATTGCCCGCAATCTGCAACGGGATCGTCCCGCGAGAGCGCCCCAGACCGAAGCCTTTGTAAAACTCGGCCCCCTTCTCGAAGATCACGGGGATCGAGGCCAGCGAGATCACGTTATTCACCACTGTCGGTTTGCCCATGAACCCCTGCAAAGCGGGCAAAGGCGGCTTTGCACGCACCACGCCCCGCTTGCCCTCTAGCGAGTTCAACAGGCTTGTCTCTTCGCCGCAGACATAGGCCCCCGCGCCCACACGCACTTCCATGTCAAAAGCTTTGCCGCAGCCCAGAACCGAAGTCCCCAAGACACCCGCAGCCCGCGCAATCTGGACCGCTTCTTCCATGACCCGAATGGCCACCGGATATTCCGAGCGGATATAAACAAACCCCTTGGTCGCCGCGCAGGCCAAGCCCGCAATCGCCATGCCTTCGATCAGGGTAAAGGGATCGCCCTCCATCAACATACGATCAGCAAAGGTGGCACTGTCGCCTTCATCGGCATTGCAGACGATGTACTTGCGGTCGGCCACAGCTTCGCTGACGGTCTTACTTGATACCGGTCGGAAACCCCGCCCCGCCCCTGCCCCGCAGCCCCGAGGCCGTCACTTCCGCCACAATCGCGGCCCTATCCATCCCCAAAGCCCGCGTCAGGCCGCTCAAGCCGCCCTGCGTTTTATAATCGTCCAAGCTCAGCGGATCAATCACGCCGACACGGGCAAAGGTCAAACGGGTCTGCGCTTTCAACCAAGGCAATTCCTCGGTCAGCCCCAAGGCTTTGGGATGGGCCGACAGATCCCCAAACAGCGCAGGCACATCTGCCAAGGTCATCGGGCCAAAGGCCAAGCGCCCGGCAGGGCTCTCCACCTCCACCATCGGCTCCAGCCACACCATCCCACGGCTGCCATTGCGCACAAGGGCAACGGTTACGCCTTTGGCTTGGGCATGCTTATGAATGGCCTCTGCAATCTCGTCAGCCCCCAAGGCCACGGCAGCAGAATCGAGCGGCAGGTAAATCTTCATTTCATCCCCTCCACCAAGGCATCCAGCTTGGCCTCATCCACCCGACCGACCAGCTTGCCATCGACCAAAGCCGCAGGCCCGCACGCACACAGGCCAAGGCAGAAAATCGGCTCTAGCGTCACAGAGCCGTTCTTGGCCGTCTCGTGCCAATCCAGCCCCAGCAGCTTTTTGGCATGATCGGCCACACGGTCGGCCCCCACGGCCTGACAGGCCTCAGCCCGACACAGTTTGATCACATGTCGGCCCGCAGGTTCCTCGCGAAAATCGTGGTAAAAGCTCATCACCCCGTGCACCTCAGCGCGCGAGATGTTCATCGCCTTGGCCACCACAGGCAAAACCACCTGCGGCACATGGCCGAATTCGGCTTGAATGGCATGCAAGATCGGCAACAAGGCCCCCTCCATCCCGTGATGGCGGGCGAGGATATCCTCAACCTTGGCGATGGTGGTGTTGGAATCAAGCATGACGCGGCCCTTGGATCGTTTTCTCCGATCTACCGCAGTTGATAGAGAAATCAATATCGCAGTATCGTCATTCGATAGCTAAAGCCTATCAACCCCCCTTTCATACTTGCTTAAATATCCCACGGGGGTCTGGGGGTGTGAAACCCCCAGCCGGGGCCGCCGCGCGCCCTACCGGCCCCTTGCCCCAAAGCGCGCCGCCTCGTCGATCAGCGCCGCCAATACGGGCGTTTGCAAATCGCGGCGCGGGGTGATCAGGCCCACGACATGCTCGGCCTCAGGCTCTACGATGGGGATAGACCGCAGCGCCTCGCCCTGCACCAGTTGCGCCAGGCGCATCGGCACGACCGAGGCCCATTTGCCCGACATCACATGGGCTATCAGCGCGATGGTGGAATTTGATTCCACCGTCGGCTGCGCCCGCGCGCCCGCTTCGGCCAGCAACTGGTTCACGATCCGGCGGTTTTGCATATCAGCCGTCAGAAGGCACAGATGTTCAGAGGCCAATTCCGCCCAAGTCACCTGCTCGCGCCCCGCCAAAGGCGCGGTTTTGTGGCATAAAAAACGGTAATATTCGGTGTAAAGCGGCACTTGTGCCACGCGGCCAAGCGGCTCGTTGTCCAGATAGGTGATGCCCGCGTCCAGTTCCAAACTGTCGATGCCCGCCAGAATCTCGGCCGAAGTGCGCGACAAGATCGTCACGCGCAGGTTGGGGTGATGCGCGGTAAAGGGGCCGGTCAGGTCGGCCACCATGGCCAAAGCCGTGGGAATCACCCCCAGCCGCAGCATCCCCGACAATCCGGCATGAACCGAGCGCATCTCGTCCTTCATCCGCCGCACATCGCCCGAGATTTTGCGCGCCCAATCCAGCACGCGCTGGCCTTCCGGCGTTAGCCCCTGAAACCGGCTGCCACGGTAGACCAGTTGCACGCCCAGCTGATCTTCCAACTGCCGGATCGCAGAGGACAGCGACGGCTGAGTCACCCCGCAGACCTCTGCCGCGCGGCCAAAGTGGCGCTCGGCGGCGAGGGCGATAAACATGTCCAGCTTGTCAATCATGGCGCATCGTTTGCGCAATCGGGCCTTGTCCGCAAGCCCCAAGCACCCTACCTGACTGGGATGCGCTTCAATATCCTCTTCCTGTCCAAACCCGCCCTTGTGCCCGTCTTGCGGCTGGCAGGCAGCATTGGCACCTCTGGTCGCGGCCTGTCGGATGCCAGCCTTGCGCCTTTGATCGAACGGGCCTTCAAGTCCAAGCCCGCCGCTGTGGCGCTGGTGATCAATTCGCCCGGTGGTTCGCCGGTGCAATCCAGCTTGATTGCCGCGCGTATCCGGCGGCTGTCGGTGGAAAAGAACGTGCCGGTGCATGCCTTTGTCGAAGATATCGCCGCTTCGGGGGGCTATTGGCTGGCCTGTGCGGCGGATCAGATTTGGGTGGATGACAGTTCCATCGTGGGTTCGATCGGGGTGATTTTTTCCTCCTTTGGCTTTCAAGAGCTGATGGCGCGGCAAGGGGTGGAGCGCCGCGTGGTCACGGCGGGCAAATCGAAAAGCTTTGCCGACCCGTTCCTGCCGCAAAGGCCCGAAGACATCGACCGCATCCGCGCTTTGCAAACGCCGATCCATCAGGCCTTCATCGCCCATGTGAAAGCGCGGCGCGGGGGCCGGTTGGCCGACCAAGACCTGTTCAACGCCGATGTCTGGGTGGGCCAACAGGCCGTCGATCTGGGCCTTGCGGACGGCGTGGCCCATCTGGTGCCGAAGATGAAAGACCTTTACGGCGACAAGGTGCGCTTGCAGCCCTTGGGGCAAAAACGGGGGCTTTTGTCGCGTCTGGGGGTTACCTTGGCCGAAGATATGCTATCAACCGTGGAAGAGCGCGCCCTGCGTGCGCATTTCGGGATGTGATATGCTGAAAATCGTTGTGATCTTTCTGGGCCTGATGCTGATCTTGTCGATGATCGGCAATCTGGTGACCAAGTTCTTCGCCCCCAAGCCGCCCGATCTGCCCAAAAGCCAAACCAAGGCCAAATGCGGCAACTGCGGGCGCACTGTGATCGGCACAGCGCCTTGCGTGTGTGGCAAGGGCTGATGCGCGCGCTGGTAACAGGCGGGGCCAAGCGGATTGGCCGCGAGATTGCGCTGTATCTGGCCAAGCGCGGCGCGGATGTGGCGGTGCATTATTCCACATCGCAGAGTGACGCCGCCGAGACTGTGGCGGCCATAGCCGCCCTTGGGCGTAAAGCGGTGGCCCTTCAGGCCGATCTGCTAGACGAGTCGGCGGTCACAGGGCTTGTCGCCCGCGCGGCCAGCGCATTGGGCGGGCCGCTGACGGTTTTGGTCAACAACGCCTCGATCTTTGAATATGACACGGTGCAAAGTGCGACCAAGCAAAGCTGGGACCGCGCCATGGGGTCAAACCTGCGTGCGCCATTCCTGCTGACGCAAGCCTTTGCCGCCCAAGCGCCACAAGCGGTGCTGGACGAACAGGGCGAACCCCTCGCCCAAGGGCTGATCGTCAATATGATCGACCAGCGCGTGTGGAAACCCACGCCCGAGTTCATGTCGTACAGCCTTGCCAAGATGGCCCTTTGGGCGTTCACCCGCACCGCCGCCCAAGGGCTTGCCCCGCATGTGCGCGTCAACGGCATCGGCCCCGGACCGACCGTGCAAGGCACCCGCCAGACCGACAGCCACTTCGCCCGCCAGCGCGCCGCGACCATCTTGGGGCGCGGGGCCAGTCCGGCGGATGTGACTGCGGCGCTTGGATTTTTCCTCGATTCCCCGTCGGTCACAGGGCAGATGATCGCCGTGGACGGGGGCCAGCATTTGGCTTGGGCTACGCCGGATGTGCTGGGGGTTGAATAGGGTTTACTTCACAGCTTGCAAAGTTGTGCACTTTGGGAATGCCCTTCACGAACCGGTTACAAATTGTTCATAAATATCAGTGCGGTACAAATTAACTAAGTTTTTTATAAGACTTCTCAATGACTTAAGTATTTGCCTATTTTTTAGGCACATCAAAGAAACCTCAAGAAAACAAGGGAAAAACCAACCTCCCGATAAGTTCTCCTCTGACTTATCCACACAAACGGTGGACTTCTTTTTGCTTGCTGCACGCGCCATATTCTAGCAGTCAAACTTAGAATCAAAAGGTAAATGCCCCAAGTGAACGACGCAGTCCGAACCGGCCAAGACGTCATCCAAGCTTACCTCAAAACGCTTGATGGATCGCCCGGCGTGTACCGGATGCTGAATGCCAAGGGCGAGGTACTGTATGTTGGCAAGGCGCGCAATCTCAAGGCGCGGGTGTCGAATTATGCGCGCGATTACGGCCATTCGGCGCGGATTGCGCGGATGGTGTACGAAACCGCCTCGATGATGTTTTTGACCACACGCACCGAAACCGAAGCGCTGCTATTGGAACAAAACCTCATCAAACAGCTTAAACCGCGCTACAATGTGCTGTTGCGCGATGACAAGTCTTTCCCCAACATCTTGATCGGCAAAGATCACCCCTTTCCCCAGATCAAGAAGCATCGCGGCAAGAAAACCGAAAAGGGCAGCTATTTTGGCCCCTTTGCCAGCGGCGGGGCGGTGA
>JBAXLX010000167.1:0-7593 GCA_037134595.1 Pseudomonadota bacterium | reverse complement strand
CTATTATGCGCGCCGCGCGCGGGGCGGCTTGGGGCTGATCATCACTGAAGGCACCTATGAAAATGCAGGGATGCAGTCGCGGGCCTACCTGTCGCAACCCGGTATTGCCACGCAAAGCCACCAAGACGGTTGGGCCAAGGTCTGCGACGCCGTGCACCAGCACGATTGCAAGATCATCGTGCAACTGATGCACGGCGGCCGTGTTGCGGACCCACGGGTGCTGGGGGGAAAACCGCCAGTCAGCGCCTCGGATACGCAAAGCGGGGGGTGGACGCTGTACACCGACAGCGACGATGAAAAGCACATCCGTGGCATTGATGGCCCTTGGCCCAAGGTTACCTTCGGCCCTGCTCGCGCCTTAACCACCGCAGAAATTCACGAGATTGCCGATGGCTTTGCCGCTGGTGCCAAGCGCGCTGTCGATGCGGGCGCGGACGGTGTCGAAGTGCACGGGGCGAATGGCTATCTGCTGTGGCAGTTCATCACCCCCAAAACCAACCTGCGCACCGATGAATTCGGCGGCTCGCCGGAAAACAACATCCGCTTTGCCAAACTGGTGGGCGATAAGGTCCGTGCCGCGATTGGGCCGGATAAGCTGATCGTTCTGCGCCTGTCGCAAGACGGGGTGGATGATTTTGTTGGCGCTTGGCCGGGCACGTCCTATGCCAAAGCGATTGGTGAAGCGCTGAAAGGCTCGTCTTATGACGCGCTGCATTGGTCAAGCTTTAACTACCTTGACAACCGCCAAACCGATGACGCAACGCCCATGTCTACCGTGCTGCGTGAAGCTTCCGGCCTGCCCTTGATCACCAACGGCGGCATCGCCGAAGGGGCACAGGCCGAAACCGCCCTGACCACGGGTGCGGCAGACATGGTGGCGATTGGCCGCCCGATTTTTGCCCATCCCGACTGGGCCTATATCGTGCGCTCTGGTGCGCCCTATGACTGGGCCCCGTTTGACCGCAAATATGTTATCCGCCCGCCGCTGGATTATGGCATCGCCTATCCCTTGGCGCTGACCGACCCGAAATGGCCCACCATCTGACACTTTAAAAGGACACAATCATGGCTAAAAAGATCTACTGTGCCTTTGGCACCGACATCGACTCGGTCGCGGGCTGGATCGGCTCTTACGGCGGCGGCGATTCGCCGTCTGACATCCAGCGCGGCATCTTTGCAACCGAAGTGGGCGTGCCGCGCCTGCTGCGCTTGTTCAAGAAATACGATCTGAAGACCTCGTTCTTCATTCCGGGCCACTCGCTGGAAACCTTCCCCAAGGAAATGGAAATGATCGTCAAAGACGGTCATGAGGTGGGCGCGCATGGTTACCTGCACGAAAACCCCATCGCCATGACGCCCAGCCAAGAAGAAGACGTTTTGGTCAAGTCGATTGAACTGATCAAGGGCCTGACGGGCAAGTCGCCGCGCGGCTATGTGGCCCCGTGGTGGGAAATGTCGAATTCCACCGCCGCTTTGCTTCTGAAGCATGGCTTCACCTATGACCACAGCCAAGGCTACCGCGACTTCCAGCCCTTCTATGCCAAAGTGGGCGACAGCTGGAACACGATCGACTATTCCAAGACCGCCAAGGAATGGATGCATCCGCTCAAGCATGGCACGGAAATCGACCTCGTCGATATCGCCGCCAACTGGTATGTCGACGACCTGCCGCCGATGATGTTCATGAAAAAGGCCCCCAACTCGCACGGGTTCGTTAACCCGCGCGACATCGAGGAAATGTGGCGCGACCAGTTCGATTGGGTCTACCGCGAGATGGATTACGGCGTCTTCGCATTTACCATCCACCCCGATGTGGCCGGCCGTCCGCAGGTTTTGTTGATGCTGGAACGTTTGATCGAGTATGTCTCGAAGCATTCCGGTGTTGAATGGGCCCCCTTCGAAGACATCGCCAACGACTTCCGCAAGCGCTATCCCTTTGGCGCGCCGGCCCGTCCGGAAGTGATCTAACCGTAACGCGGGTGTCGGGCGACCGGCACCCGCAAGCCTGTGAGATGGACATGTGCAACGCCTGCGGCAATCCGGCTGTGCCCGGCCATTGGACAGAAGCCGGGGCCGCCACCCCCGGTGACCGCCTGCGCGCGCGCTTTCACCGCGCGGGCCTGCTGGATAAAGTGCTGCGGCCCTATGGTTTGACAGCGCATGACGGTGGTGTGGTGCCGGGCATTCAACTTAGCACACTGTCGGGCAACCAAAGCATCCTGCCCGATCTGACCGCTGTCTGGGCCGAGGCAGAACGCCTTCTGGGCCGCCCGATTGACCCTTTGGACCCCGCGTTTCTGAATGACGACTGACTTTGCCGACGGGCGGATGCGGCTGACAATCTTGGGCGGTTATCTAGGCTCTGGCAAGACAACTTGGCTGCGTCACCAATTGCATGTGGGCAGCTTTGGTGACGTGCATGTCATCGTGAACGAGGCCGCCGAGACCGGCGTTGACGACGTGTTACTTAAGAGTGCCAAAGGGCTGACGTTGCTTGCCGGCGGCTGCAGCTGCTGCACCGGGCGCCAAGACCTGATTACCGCCCTGCGCACCCTGTGCGATCAACAAAGCCGCGACGCTCGAGACGCGCCGCGATTGCAACGAATTGTTCTAGAAACCAGCGGGCTGGCCGACCCAGCCGCGATTTTGGCCGCAATTCAAGGCGATCCTGTCGTGGTGAACCACATCGTTATCGATCAAACCATTGTTGTCGTAGATGCCCTACACGGATTGGCACAGTTGCAGACCGAACCTTTGGGCCGCCGGCAAATCGGTGCGGCTGACAGGTTGATTATATCCAAAGGCGACGCTGTCGCCGCGACAGACCTGACACTCCTGCGGGCCACGCTACGGGCCCTTAACCCAAGTGCCGCACAATCGGCCGCTATCCTGGGCGCTCCACAGCCCCTGGCAGATCTGCCGGAAGATGCGCAAGCCCAACCCTTACCCCCGCTGTCCGACGAAGACACGCGCGGTGCGATTTTCCCCACTCGGATTACCATTGATCCAGAGATTGACTGGTCAGCCTTTGCGCTTTGGTTGTCAGCGCTGTTGCATGCTCGGGGCAATGATCTGGTGCGTGTCAAAGGAGTTTTGCCAACCCCTGCAGGGCGACTGCTGCTTCAAACGGTGCGCAAAGTGGTCCAGTCGCCTGAAATTCTTCCCGTGCAAGCCAACCAGACCGAAGACGGCACCATCGTCTTTCTCGGACGCGGCTTTGGCCCCGAAGATTTACAAAAATCACTCCGCAAATTCACGAGGTCACGCCCCAGCCCTTAACGCCACTGGGCTTTCCCGACGCCTTCCCACGTCACCCCAACCAAAAGCAAAGACACCCAAAATTTCCACAAAACCGCACAGCTTTAAGAATAAGTCATAAAAGAATCGCCAAGTTGCCACGTCAAAGGGTGTTACGCCGACCTATGCTTGCCGCTAAAAAGCCTATGCCAGAGAGTGAACTTTAGCGCAGATTACCCAACACTGATCTTCTAGACGTCGGTGAGAAAAACAGATAGTAAGCGGCGCGGGAACTCTGGAGAAAACTTAAAAATGGTAAAATTTTTGGCGAAATTGCTTTCCGCAGTTCTCATGATGACACTATCCTTTTGGACAACACACAGCCTTGCACAGGACGGCCCACCGGACATCGTTAAGATCACAAATCAAGGCTACATCGACATCGCGATGATCGGCAGTGACAATGCGCCGTTCGTCAGCGTGAAAGACGGCCAACTCGTGGGGATTGATGTTGATCTTGCCAAAAGCATCGCAGCAGCCTTAGGGGTGCAACCGCGCTTCGATCGGTCTGCCAAATCCTTCGATGACGTCATTGAAATGGTGCGCGACGGGAAAGCAGACATCGGTCTGTCGAAACTAAGCCGGACGGCTGCCCGAGCAAGGATTGTGGCTTTTTCCAATCCCTACGTGATCTTGCGGCACGCGCTTTTATTTAACCGACTTGCTTTGGCGCAGAAATCCAGAGGAACGGATATTGGTGACTATGTCCGAAATTTCTCAGGCACATTGGGGGTGATAGAAAAATCGGCCTATGCCACTTTCGCGAAGGTCTACTTTCCCAAAGCGAAACTTATTGCGCTCAAAAACTGGCAGGCAGTTATTGATGCCGCGCTCAATGGAACAATTGATGCCGGCTATCGGGATGAGTTTGCCGTCAGGGCTGTTGCCTTCGATCATCCGGAAACCTCAATCGATTTGCGCGCCATAACAATCAACGATGCCCGCAGCGCGATTTCTGTCGTTGTCGCTTGGGATAAGCCTATGCTGCTGGCGATCGTGAATCAAGCCATCGATGATCGTCCCTCGAAGATGACCGCAGACGATGTCATGACCATGTACCGCGCCTCGATCAAAGTGGAAGGGGAGCATTGAGATGATGCAAAAAATTCTCAAGCTAATGCTAAGTCCTCTCGTCTTGCTGCCGATTGTTGTTCTTGCGGTTTATGTTGGGATAAAATTTCCATCCTTTGGAATTACATTGTCACCGGTGGGATCGTATTACATTAGCTTAATGAAATTGATCGTTCTGCCATACCTTTTTGTTACCATTACTCTGGGTATTGCCCGGGTTGCTTCGAATCCCAAAGCGGCAGAATATATTCGCCGGATTGTCTTCACGTACCCAGTAGCCCTCGTTTTTGTGGCGTTTTGTGGCCTTGGGATGGCCCTGTTATTACCACCTGCGGGGTACGGCGACGCAAAGTCTATGGCGGCGTTGGGCAACATGGTGAATGGAAACTTGTCGTCCGAACACGGCGCAACTGACGATGCCATAAGTCTCAATAAGTCTTCCTCCGACGTTGGGCCGGTAGGACTAAAGATCCTTGATCGTTTTGTCCCAAGCAACATTTTTGCTGCTCTGAGCGAAGGCGACACCTTAAAGGTTGTAATTTTCTGCATCATTTTTGGCGCAGCGATGGCGAAAGACATTGATGGTCAAACTGAAGATCTGTTTGATTTGTTTAAAGTTGTCCAATCGGCATGCGTGCAAGTGATATCTTGGTTTACGCTGATGCTGCCATTTGCCCTGTTCTCAATGGTTGCGGCACAGGTGGCGACAGTTGGAGTTGGCCCCCTTCTATCCCTCGCCCCGTTCATGATGACTCAAATCGGGGATTCCATTTTGTTGATTGCTTTAAGCGTGGTGATTGTCTCGCTTCGAGCCAATATATCGCCCTGGAAGGGCGCGATCGCTTTGCGAGAAACCTTCACGCTGGCCCTTACAACACAATCAGTGGTGGCCTGTATCCCGACTGCAATTCGCGAAATGACCACAAAGCTCGGCTTCAGCACGGCCGGTGTTGATTTGCTCATGCCACTCGGTACAACGATCTGCCGCGTCGCGTCGACGCAGTATTTTGTGATTGGGGCAATATTTGCCGCGCAAATTTACGGAATTGAAATGGACTTTTCGAAGTACGCGATGGTCATCGTGTTCTCCGTCGCGGCCGGGGTAGCCTCTAGCGGATCGAGCGGAGCCGTCACCGTCGTGCTGATTTCAATCGTGTTGGACGCACTCCACTTGCCGTCAGAAGCTATTATTCCGCTGTTGATCGCAGTTGACCCTATCGTTACGATGTTCAGAGTGTTCCTGCTGGTTCTGGGCACTTGTGCTACTACGTCAATCATAATCCCGCGATCCAAAAGCAAACATCAAACCGTTGGTCCAACGACTGCACTGAGCGCAGCAGAGTGATGTTTATCAGCACCAAACTGGGTACAAGTAAGCATAAGGTCTCTTTTTTTTCTGACTGTAGCGCCGGTCATAAAAGGGCTTTACTGCCCGATATTCGGAGCAAATTCAAAGCTGCGTATTTCATTATCAATACGACTGTTGTTTGTATGCTTCGAAAAGCTGGAAATGTGGTGGAGGTCTAACTTTGGAAAATCACGCGCACCATAGTGATCACAGCGGTCAATCTTATTTTATGAAGGTTTTTCATTTCCTTCACAGTGGCCCCGGCGTTCTATTTTCTGCTGTAGCAGGTTTGTATGTTGGGGTAAAATGGCCACTGGGCGATTTTCCAGAACAGTTTCAGATGTTCTATATCTCTCTCTACCGCATGATGGCCCTGCCTTTTCTAATTCTAACAATTATTTATGCGATCTCAAGGATCAAAGCCCGGAATGACGAACGGAATGCGGGCTTGCGGGTAGCGTCACTGTTGATTTTGGCGATGATTGCAACGGCCGTTTTAGCGGTCGGAGTTTCTCTGGTTGTCGTTCACTTTGAAAGAGATATTGTGAGCCGCGGCCTTGGGGCGGTCGTGAATGCGTTTGGCAAGCAAGACACGAATTTTGCTGAAGTCACACTCAGTAGTTCTGGGAACGAAGGCCATATTTCTCTGCTTGGCCAAGCTATTACCAACTTGGTGCCGAGCAATGTGTTCGCAGCACTCTCCTCCATGAATTTAGGCCAGATTATCATTTTTCTGATAATTTTTTCCATCGCACTCCTGAGGCTTTCTGAACCGCAAAAAGTGCGGTTTATAAACTTAATTAGTACGCTTCGCCGACCTTTCGCCCAGATGATGGAACGCATGCAAGTGTTGGTACCCGTTGCTGTCTTTTTTTACGCCGTGCATGCTGCGCATGTGCTGTCAGCAGACAATTTGGACGCGCTTCGGGCGCTGTTTGGCGTTATTCTGGCGGCAACTCTAACCACGTCCGCCGTAGCGATTTTGGTCACCGCATTAGCCTCCGGCCGATCACCTTTTAAGGCGGCTGCTGACATAAAGGATGCCGTTGTTGCAGGAATCTTGGCAGTAACTGAAGAAGCGTCGCTTGTTTTGGTATTGCAAAAAATCCGTCAAAGCGAGTCAGACGATGGCGATGATCAAGAAGTAATTGCATCTCTTGGGCTGGCTATTGGCCGGTTCGGCATGATCACAATTCTCGCATCCGTTTTGACTTACACAATAGCGGTTTACCAAGTCCCGGTGACGTCTTCGTTAATTTTTAACGTACTGTGTCTCTCCATCACGTCTGCTGTCTTGATCACCGGCTTGAACGGTCCGGGCGTTCTAGCACAAGCTCTGCTGTTTTCCGGGGGCATCCTTGGACTGCCCTTGGAAGCGCTATTAATTTTAGTTATCATCCTAGAGCCGGTGCTTGAGATTTTGCTTATTCCTGTTTCTGTTTCCGTGACAACCGCGCTGATTGTGCTGATGACTGCGCTTAAAAACCGCGCGGTAAAGGGATCTATGAACCTTCGCTAACGTTGTATCCTTCACGTGGTTCATTGTCAGGCCCTGGGCTTAAGCTGATTGCTGTCAGGGCTATCAAAGCTTCCCGTTCGGCTCTGTTGAGTGGATAAATAATGTCATTTAATTTCCGACGCGCAGCTTCTGATTTAAAAACCTCATCTATGGTGGTGAATTTGAGCGAGTATTCAACGCTGATGCTTTGGTCTTTTTCTAATTGTGTCGTTGCAGCGTTGTGCAATATTTCATCCTCACGTACAAAATGGCCGTGCGCGTCGCGGTGATGGTGTTTTTGGGAAGTCTTAATCTTTTGCGAGAAGCCATTCGCAAGGATGCCCGCAGGCAAAGCAATCATGCCCAGTCCAGCTACGGC
>JBAXLX010000166.1:0-7611 GCA_037134595.1 Pseudomonadota bacterium | reverse complement strand
GTGGCCTTGGGCCAACATGTGCGCACGGTTCCCGCACCTGACCCGGCACAGATGGCAGGCGATCTGGGGCAGGCCTTTGCGGCCGCCGTGCAAGGGGCGGTCGATGACCTTGTGCGCCACGGCATCAAACCCGCCGTGCTGATCGTGGATACCGTTTTCTCGTCCGACGGCGTCTTCGCCGACCCTGCGGGTTTCTTGCAACCCGCCGTCGACGTGATCCGCAAAGCCGGTGGCCTGTTCATCGCGGACGAGGTGCAGCCCGGTTTTGGTCGCACAGGCGGGCATTGGTGGGGCTTTGAACGCCACGGGCTGCTGCCCGATATGGTCAGCTTGGGCAAACCCATGGGCAACGGCTACCCCGTGGCCGCCTTGGTCCTGCGCCCCGAGGTTTTGGCCGAGTTCGGCGCAAAAGCGCGCTATTTCAACACCTTCGGCGGCAACGCCGTGGCCTGTGCCACCGCCATCGCCGTGATGGAGGTGATTGAAGACGAAGCCCTGCTGCACAACGCCGCCACCGTGGGCGCGCACATGGCCGAGGGCCTGCGCGCCCTCGCCAAAACCCACGCCAGCCTTGGCCCCCTGCGCGCCACAGGCCTGTTCTTTGGCCAAGACATCACCCGCGACGGCACCCCCGATGGGGCCGAAGCCGCCCGCGTGGTCAATGCCTTGCGGGATGCCGGCGTTCTGATCTCAGCCACTGGCCCCAAAGGCCACACCTTAAAAATCCGCCCGCCCCTGATCCTGCAAAAGGCGCAAGCCGACCTGTTCTTGGAAAAACTGAATCAAGCCCTAAAACCCTGATCCCTTTCATACTTGCCCAAATATCCCCGGGGTCAAAGGGGGCGGGCCCCCTTTACGCCTCCGCCGCCTGCCGCAAAGCGCGGATATTGGCCCCATAAGCCGCAGGGCTATCCGCCGTCCCACCCTTGAACACCGAAGACCCCGCCACCAACGCATCCGCCCCCGCCGCCACCAAGGCGCGGGCGTTGTCCAGCGTGACACCGCCGTCAATTTCGATATGGATCGGGCGCTCCGCGATCATCGCCCGCAAAGCGGCGATCTTGTCCATCTGCGACGGGATCAGCTTTTGCCCGCCAAAGCCGGGGTTGACCGTCATCACGCAGATCAGGTCGATATCGTCCAGCAGATAGGGCACCGCCTCGATCCCCGTGCCGGGGTTGATCGCCAGCCCCGCCTTGCAGCCCAAAGCGCGGATGGCTTGCAGCGTGCGGTGGATATGCGGCCCGCTTTCCAGATGGGCGGTCAGAATATCTGCGCCTGCCTTGGCAAAAGCCTCCAGATAGGCATCGACTGGCGCTATCATCAAATGCACATCCATCACGCCCGCGATATGGGGCCGCAGGGCCGCACACATGGCAGGGCCAAAGGTCAGGTTGGGCACGAAATTGCCGTCCATCACATCAACATGCACCCAATCGCAACCCTGCGCTTCGATGGCGCGGCATTCAGCGCCGAAATTGGCAAAGTCGGCGGCAAGGATCGACGGCGCGATCTTGACAGCACGCGAAAAGGCGGCATGCGAAAAGGCTGGGCGGCGGGAAAGGGTCATGGCGTCCTCCTCTGACCAAGCGGGTGTGCCGCAGCACACAGCGCCGGTCAAGCCCTGCCCCAAGCGCTGCATTGCGGTGCCCCGCAGAATATGATCAAATTCCCCGAAGCACTGCAGGAGGTCACGATGCAAGTCTTCATCAACGGCTTTGGCCGGATCGGACGTTCTGTCCTGCGCGCTTGGGCGCAATCGCCCGAGACTTGGCCGGGGCTGACCATCGCCGGCATCAACGACATCGCCGCAGCCGAGATGTGCGCCTACCTGTTCCAATACGATTCCGTCTTTGGCCCATGGCGCGGCACCGTCAGCCTGACTAGCGCGGCGCTGGTGGTCGATGGCCGCCCCATCCCCCTGCACCGCAGCCCCGATCTGACAGCCCTTGATCTGTCGGGTGTCGATGTGGTGCTGGAATGCACCGGCCGCGCCGACCGGATCGACGTGGCACAGCAAGGTCTAAGCGCAGGGGCCAAACGGGTGCTGATCTCTGGCCCCTCCAAAGCCGCCGACCTGACGCTTGTTTTGGGCGCAAATGAGGGCATGCTCAAAGACCAGCGCATCATCTCCAACGCGTCCTGCACCACCAACGCGCTGGCCCCCTTGGTCAAGCTGCTGCACGAAACTTGGGGCGTTGTGACGGGCTCGATGACGACCATCCATTGCTACACCGGCAGCCAACCCACCACCGACGCCCCCGCCGCCGACTATGCCCGCTCACGCGCGGCGGCCCTGTCGATGGTGCCCACCACCACCTCGGCCCAACGCCTGCTTGACATCGTGCTGCCCGAGATCGCCGGACGGATCGAAGGTTCCGCCGTGCGCGTCCCCACCGCTTCCGTCTCGGCAGTGGACCTTGCGGTGATGCTGCACACCACCCCCACCCCAGACCAAATCAACCACACCCTCAGCACCGCCAAGGGCGTCATCGGCACCACCCAAGCTCCCCTCGTCTCCTCCGACCTGCGGGCGCGGCCCGAAAGCATCATCATGGCCCTGCCTGAAACCCGTGTGACAAAGTTCGGACTGGCCCGCGTCTTTGGCTGGTACGACAACGAATGGGGCTTTTCCAACCGCATGCTGGATGTCGCCCTGCGCATGGGCTGACCCCCCCGCACCCCCCTCTTCATCTTGGCCCAAATACTCCACGGGGGTGCGGGGGTGTGAAACCCCCGCTGTCTGGCCGGGGGCTTGCGCGGCGCAGACCTGACAGATAGGCCAAAGGCGAAGGATCAGGAGGCGATCTTGGCAGAGCGGGTCTATGCAGCGGGCGAGCGGATCGGGGTTCTCACCTGCGAACCCATTGGCCGCGTGCTGGATTATCTCGCCCCCGAAGGGGGCTGCGGCGACGGCGACTTTTTGCAAGTTCCCTTAGGGCCGCGCCGCGTTTTGGGCGTGGTTTGGGGCAAGGGCGAGGGCAGTTTTGACCTTGCCAAGCTGCGCCAAGCAGGCCCCTTGCTGCAAGCCGCCCCGATGCGGGCCGAGATGCGGGCCTTTCTGACACGGGCCGCCGATTACACCCTGACCCCCCTCGCCGCCATGCTGCGTCTGGCCACCCGCGCCCCGGGCTTGGGCCTGCCCCCCGCCACGCGCCGCATCTACCGCTTGGCCAGTGCTGCCGTGCCCAACCGCCTGACCGATGCACGCCATAAAGTGGTCGAAACGTTGCGCCTGCAAGGCCAAGCCCCTGTCACCCTGTCAGAACTGGCCGAGATGGCCGATGTCAGCCCTTCTGTCATCAAAGGCTTGGTCAAGGTAGGTGTCTTGCTGGAAGAAGACGCGCCCAAAGACCTGCCCTATCCCCCGATGGACCCCAACCGCCCCGCCCGTCTGGCCGGCGACCAGATCACAGCGGGGGCTGCATTGCAGGCGGCGGTGGGGCAGGGCGGGTATGGCACCACGCTGCTCAAAGGCGTGACAGGCTCGGGTAAGACCGAAGTGTATCTGGAAGCCGTCGCCGCCGCCCTGCGCCAAGGCCGCCAAGCCTTGGTGCTGTTGCCGGAAATCTCGCTGACGGGGGATTTTCTGGCAAGGGTCGAGGCGCGCTTTGGCGCCAAACCGGCCGAATGGCATTCCGGCATCACCGCCACCGAACGCCGCCGCCTGTGGCGCATGGCGGCTGAGGGCGGGGTGGGGCTGGTGGTGGGCGCACGCTCGGCCCTGTTCTTGCCGTTTCGCGATCTGGGTCTGATCGTGGTCGATGAAGAGCATGACACCTCGTATAAGCAAGAAGAGGGCGTTCTGTATCATGCCCGCGACATGGCGGTGCTGCGCGCCTCGATCCTTGGGTGTCAGGTGGTTCTATCTTCGGCCACGCCCAGTCTGGAAAGCTGGGCCAATGCCAAGGCGGGCAAATATGCGCGGCTGGATCTGGGAGCGCGCTTTGGCGCGGCAGAACTGCCCGCGATGCATACGATCGATATGCGCACCCAAAAGCTGCCCGCCGACCGCTGGATATCCGAGCCTTTGGCCAAGGCGGTCGAAAGCCGCATCGCCAAGGGCGAGCAAAGCCTGTTGTTCCTGAACCGGCGCGGCTTTGCCCCCGTCACTTTGTGCCGCGCCTGTGGGCATCAGGTGGGCTGTGACGATTGCGATGCGCGTATGGTGGAACACCGGTTCCTCAAACAGCTTGTCTGCCACCAATGCGGGGCAACCAAACCCATTCCCGTTGCCTGCCCTGCCTGTAACGTTGCGGGCCGCATGGCCCCTGTCGGCCCCGGGGTCGAGCGTTTGGCCGAAGAGGTGGTGGCCCGCTTCCCCGACGCGCGGCTGGCGGTGCTGTCGTCTGACCTGTTCACCTCGGCCCGCGCGCTGAAAGAGGAAATCCAGCGCATCGCCCAAGGGGCTGCCGATATCATCATCGGCACCCAGATCGTCGCCAAAGGCCATAACTTCCCGCTGCTTACACTGGTCGGGGTGATCGACGCCGACCTTGGCCTGCAAGGATCAGACCTGCGCGCCGCCGAGCGCACCTTTCAACTGATCCGCCAAGTCGCAGGCCGCGCCGGTCGCGCCGAGTTGCGCGGCACGGCCCTGCTGCAAACCTATCAACCCGACCATCCGGTGATCGCAGCCATTCTGGGTGGCGATGAAGAGGCCTTTTGGGCCGCCGAAGCTGACGAGCGGCGGGCGGCTGGCGTGCCGCCCTATGGGCGGATGGCGGGGATTATCCTGTCTTCGCCCGATGTCGGCCAAGTCTTTGACTTTGGCGCAGAACTGGCGCGGCGCGATGGCCCCTTGCGCCGGATCGGGGCCACCGTCTACGGCCCCGCCCCCGCGCCCATCGCACGGGTGCGCGGGCGGCACCGTGTGCGCTTGCTGGTCAAGGCGGATAAATCCGCCCCCCTGCAAGCGGCTTTGGCCGAATGGGTGGGCCAGTTAAAACAGCCCGCCAATCTGCGCCTTGCTATCGACATCGACCCGCAAAGCTTCTTTTGACCGCCGCCCTTACCCGTAAATCGAAACCGGCGCGCCTGCCAAGGCCGATACATTCAACAACCCGCGCACGGTGATTGACGGGGTGACGATATGCGCCCTGTTGCCCATGCCCATCAAAATCGGCCCCACTTCCAGCCCGCCTGCCTTCATTTTCAGCATGTTGCGCGCGGCATTGGCGGCATCGGTATAGCCAAAGATCACGATATTGGCCGCCCCTTTCAGGCGCGAGTTCGGGAAAATCCGCTCGCGCAGCTCTGGGTCAAGGGCGGCGTCAAGGCTCATCTCGCCTTCGTATTCAAAATCGCATTCGCGCGCGTCCAGGATCTCCATCGCCGCCCGCATCCGCCGACCAGAATCGCTGTCAAGGTTGCCAAAGTTGGAATGCGAACACAGCGCCATTTTGGGCGCGACCCCAAAGCGGCGGGCGTGGCGGGCAGCGCCCATGGCAGTGGCGGCGATCTGGTCGGGCGTGGGGATGGGGTTGACCTGCGTGTCGGCCACAAACAGCGGCCCATCTTCCAAAATCATCAAGGACAGCGCGCCCAAAGGATGCATTCCACCCCGCGCCAACACTTGGCGCACATCGCTCAAATGGCCCAGATACTGGCCAAAGACGCCGCAAATCAAACTGTCGGCATCGCCGCGGTGCACCGCAATAGCGGCAATCGCCGTGGAATTGGTGCGCAACACGGCGCGGGCCGTGTCGGGGGTGACGCCTTGGCGTTCCAAAAGCTGGTGATAGCTGGTCCAATAGTCGCGGTAGCGGGCATCGCTTTCGGGGTTCACCACGGCAAAGTCGCGGTCTGGCCGGATCGACAGGCCAAAGCGTTCGCAGCGCGCGGCCATCACCTCGGGGCGACCGATCAGGATGGGCTTGACGGTCATCTCTTCCAGCATCGCGCTGGCGGCGCGGAGCACGCGCTCGTCCTCGCCCTCGGCAAAGATGATGCGGCGGCTGGATTGGCGCGCCACCTCGAACACCGGACGCATGATCAGCGCCGATTTGAACACCGACCCGTCCAGCGTGTGGCGATAAGCGGCCAGATCGGCGATGGGGCGGGTGGCAACGCCGCTGTCCATCGCGGCCTTGGCCACAGCACTTGCGACCACGCCGATCAGGCGCGGATCAAAGGGTTTGGGGATCAGATACTCTGCCCCAAACGACAGCTTTTCGTCGGAATAGGCGGCGGCGGCGTCGGCACTGGTGGTGGCGCGGGCAAGGGCTGCGATGCCGTCGATACAGGCCAGCTCCATCTGATCGTTGATCGTGGTCGCCCCCACATCCAAGGCCCCGCGAAAGATGAACGGAAAGCACAGCACATTGTTGACTTGGTTGGGAAAATCGCTGCGCCCCGTCGCGATGATCGCATCGGGCACAGCGGCGCGTACCGCATCGGGCAGGATTTCGGGGCTGGGATTGGCCAAGGCAAAGACGATGGGCCGTGGGGCCATCTTGCGCACCATATCCGCCGTCAACACCCCGGGGCCGGACAGGCCAAGGAACAGGTCGGCGTCTTTTATCACCTCATCCAGCGTGGCGGCTGTGGTGCCTTGGGCGTAATCGGCCTTTTGGTCGGTCATCTGATCGACGCGGCCTTTGTACACCAGCCCTGCCAGATCGCACAGCCACACATTCTCGCGCCGCACGCCCAGTTTGAGCAGCATGTTCAGACAGGCAATCCCCGCCGCCCCGCCACCGGTCGAGACGATCTTGATATCCTCAAACCGCTTGCCCGCCACATGCAGCGCATTGGTCGCAGCCGCCCCCACCACAATCGCCGTGCCATGCTGATCGTCGTGAAAGACCGGAATCTTCATGCGCTCGCGGCAGAGGCGTTCGACGATAAAGCAATCGGGGGCCTTGATGTCTTCCAGATTGATCGCGCCAAAGGTCGGTTCCAGCGCGCAGACGATGGCGGCCAGCTTTTCGGGATCAGGTTCGTTCAGTTCGATATCGAAACAATCAATATTGGCGAATTTCTTGAACAAAACCGCCTTGCCCTCCATCACGGGCTTAGAGGCCAGCGCCCCGATGTTGCCAAGCCCCAGCACCGCCGTGCCATTGGTCACCACGCCCACAAGATTGGCACGCGAGGTGTAGCGGCTGGCCGTTGCGGGATCGGCCTTGATCTCTAGGCAGGCTTCGGCCACGCCGGGCGAATAGGCCCGCGCCAGATCGCGGCCATTGGCCAAGGGCTTGGTGGCGCGGATTTCCAGTTTCCCGGGTTTGGGAAATTCGTGGTAATCTAGGGCGGCTTGGCGGGCGTTGTCTGGGCGTTGCTCGGTCACGTTTGTCTCCTCAACCAACTTATCCAGAGTTGCGCTATGGGCGCGGGCTGAAAAGTCGGGTCTTTTGCACAAGTCTTTCCCGCGCTTCTTGCAAATGGGCGGTGTCAGCGCCACCATGTCGCAAAGATAAGGGAATTGAAATGCCTCAAACCAAAGCCGAACTCGTCTTGCCCACCACTGACCTGCGCGCCGACCTGCCCTTCTTCACCAAAACGCTGGGGATGCGGCTGGATATGATCTATCCTGCCGACAATCCGGCGGTGGCGGTGATCTCCGGCCACGGGCTGCGCTTGCGATTGGATGCGGGGGCCACGGGCGGG
>JBAXLX010000165.1:0-7687 GCA_037134595.1 Pseudomonadota bacterium | reverse complement strand
GGCCGAGGTGGTGGTACAGGCGCACCGGCGGGGCGAGGATATCGGCGCTTTGGATGTGTTGCAGCGCTATCAAAGCTGGCGGCGCTTTGACACTACGGCCATGGCTTTGGGGATGGACGGGATCAACCGTTTGTTCTCCAACGACAATCCGCTGTTGCGGGGCTTGCGCGATCTGGGCTTGGGCTTGGTGAACGCCGCCCCCGGCCTGCGGCGCGGGTTTATGCGCCAAGCGTCAGGGCTGAACGGGGCGCCGCCGAAGTTAATGACGGGCCAAGCGCTGTAGGGGGACGCTTGGCCTTTCCGGTTTGAAGATCGCGCGAACGGTTTAAAGCTTGGGCAGGCTTAGCCCTTGAGCGTCAAAGACATGAACTTTGGGCAGATCAAACGCCAGCCCGACAGTGCCCCCCACCTCTAGCCGCAACGCCGCATCACTTTGCACATTCACTTGGCCGCGATCGGTATCGACATGGATAAAGGTTGTGTTGCCCAAAGCCTCGACCACGGCGATGCGGCCATTCAGCGTGCCTTCGCCGGGATTGGTCAGGCTAATGTCTTCGGGGCGAACGCCAAGGTCCACCGGATGTGTGCCGGGTGCAATGGCGCGGGCGGGCAGGGTTAGGCTGGCGTCCCCCAGCGTGACCTGCAGGCCCTGCGCGGTGCTGGTTGCGCTGGCTGTCAGGAAATTCATCGCCGGAGAGCCGATAAACCCCGCCACAAAGCGGTTGGCGGGGGCGTTGTACAGATCCAGCGGCGCACCCATTTGGCTGATCTTGCCTTTGTCCAGCACCACGATTTTATCGGCTAAAGTCATCGCCTCGACCTGATCATGGGTGACATAGACCATCGTACGGCCCAGATCGGCATGCAACCGCGCCAGTTCCAGACGCATCTGGCCGCGCAGCAGGGCATCAAGGTTCGACAGGGGTTCGTCAAACAAAAACACCTGCGGGTCGCGCACCAAGGCGCGCCCTATGGCCACGCGCTGGCGCTGACCGCCGGACAGGGCGGCGGGACGGCGGTCTAACAGGGCCTCGAGCTGCAGGGTTTTGGCGACACGGGTGGCGGCTTCGGCCTGTTTGGCCTTTGACTCACCCGCCAAAGACATCGAAAAAGTAATGTTTTGCGCCACGGTCAGATGCGGATAAAGCGCGTAGTTTTGAAAGACCATGGCAACACCGCGCTTGGCGGGCTCAACATGGGTTACCTCGCGCGCGCCGATGCGGATCGTGCCTTCGCTGACACTTTCCAGCCCCGCGATCATCCGCAACATGGTGGATTTGCCGCAGCCCGAGGGGCCCAAAAGTGCGCAGAACGACCCGTCTGCGACCGATAAATCAAGGCCGCGGATCACTTCAACCGCGCCGAACCGCTTCGCCAGACCTGTGATTTCGACCGATGCCATAGCTTACCCCTTGATCCCGGCTGACAATGTGATGGCCTGCGTAACGCGGCGTTGGAACAGCAAATAGGCGGTGGCCACGGGCAATCCTGCCAGAACAGCCCCGGCCAGAACCCGGCCATAGGCCACGCCAAAGGTGTCTTGCACAGCGGTGATGCCCACGGTGACGGTCATCATCATCTCGTCCTGTGCGGCCAAGAACGGCCACAAGAACGAATTCCACGCGCCGATAAAGGTGATGATGGCCAAAGCAGTCGTCACCCCCCAGTTCATCGGCAAAAAGACGCGGAAGAACAGTTGAAACTCGGTCGCCCCGTCCATCACCGCCGCCTCGCGGAATTCCTTGGGCAGGCCGTCAAAGAACTGCTTGTAGACGATCACTGTAACAGGGGCGATCAGCATGGGCAGGATGATGCCGATATGGGTGTTGAGCAGCTTCATATCGGCGATGATGATGAAATGATTCACAATCAGCGCCGAGACGGGCACCATGAAACTGGCCAAGATCATCCACCACAGCGCCTTGCGGCCGGGGAAGTTCAGCTGGCTGATGGCAAAGCCGGTGCAGGCCGCCATGAAGACGACCAAAAATGTCACCCCGACCGAGACGATGGTAGAATTAAGATACCAGATCGGCAGGTTCGAATTTTCGATATCGAAAATATAGTTCTTCAGCGTCGGATCCATCGGGACCAGCGCAAAATCCTTCACCGTTTGGTCATCATAGCGCAGGCTGGTGACAATCCCCCAATAGACGGGGAAGAACCAGATGAGGGCTGCAATCACGGTCAGCAGCGTTAAAAGCTTGGCCCCCAGATCAACACGTCGGGCCGAGAAAGCGGGCATCTGGCTCATCTTTGCCCCCGAATGCGCAGAATTTGGAACTGAAGCAGCGAGAATACCAAGACGATCACAAACAACGCCAGCGCAAGGGTGGCCGAATAGCCGCCATTGTTCTTTTGGAACGCTTGTTCAAAGATATATTGCACCAGAACCATGGTGGCGCGGGTTTGCCCGCCTTGGGCAAAGAGGTAGACTTGGTCGAAGATCTTAAGCTGCAAAATCAACTGGATGGTCAGACACAAAACCGTGATCGGCCACAACAGGGGGAAGGTGATCCGGGCAAAGATTTGACGGCGGGTTGCGCCATCCAACTGGGCCGCTTCGTAAAGTTCGGTCGGGATATTGCGCAGACCGGCAAGGAACAACAGGATCGAAAACCCGTTCGTCCACCAGATCGTCAAAACCGCAGCGGCGGGCATAAACCAATCCACCGTGCGCCAGATGTTTACTGGCTCGCCCGCAACCAAGGTGATCAGCCCCTGCGCCATGCCGAATTGCACATTCGTCATCCAGTCCCAGATCACATAGACCACGGTCACGGGCAGCACATAGGGCAGAAAAAAGGCGGCGAGGATCAAGCTTTGCAAGCGGCCGCGCAACCGGCTGACCATCAGCGCAATCGTCAAGGCCACGACCGTGCCGGGCACCACGCTTAAAAGGACGAAGTAAGCGGTGTTTTTGACAGCGATCAGAAAGGTCGCGTCCTTGAACATTCTTGTGTAATTGCCAAAGCCGATCCATTTGCCTTGGCCGATCAGCGGGGCCTTTTGAAAGGTCATCTCGATCATCTGGATCGTCGGCCAAATAAACAGCCAAAGATAAACGGCCAAAAACGGCGCGATCAGGATCAGGGCCGTTGTAATCTCTGTTCGGCGATTGCGAAGCATGGCGTCCTGTCACAAAAAACGCCTGCCGGAGATGATCCCCGGCAGGCCATCAGATCGAAAGGATTACATCCCGTTCAACTCGTCACGCATCTGCGTGGCGGCAGCCATAGGGTCAAGCTCGCCGTTCATCGCCGGGGTGATCGCATTGCCTGCCGCATCAAACAGCGGCGATGCCACACCAGCCAAGACCGACTTGGGGTCGAACACGCCGTGGGCTGTCAGCGGCGCATAGGTCGCTTGCGGCTGCATGGCTTTGTATTCGGCGGATTCGGTCACAGCTTTGTTGGCCGGAATGTGGCCAGCCGTCGCCCAGAACAGCGAGTGGGCTTCCATCCACTTGATCACTTCCAAAACAGCCGCGTGCTTTTCAGCCGTGGCAGGCTTGCCCACATTGTTCGGGATCGCGAAAGAGTGGCTGTCCGAATAGGTGCAGGTATGGGCGAACAAGGCGGGGATTTCGATCGCGCCCCAGTTGAACAGTTTGCCCTGCTTGTTCAGATCGTCCATCGTGGGAACTTCCCACACGCCGTTGATCATGAAGGGCACCTTGCCCGAGGTGAACAGCGCCACGGTTGACGGATAGTCGGTCTTGGGCGGGTTATAGCCGTCCTTCACCCAGTTGGAAATCACGCCGATCGCCGTTGCCAGCTTGTCGGTGCTGTCGCCGGGGAACCAATCGCCATCTTTGCCGATAGACCCGTCTTGCTGGCACAGCAGCGAGTAAACGGTGCGGAAGGCAAAGTTGCCGTCTGCCGTCACCTGTGCGATGGACCATTCATTGCCGTCCGCCTTCAGCTTGGCCAAGGCGGCGTTGAAATTGTCCAGACCGGTCAGGCCAGCGGGCAAGCCGTCTGCGCCAATCAGGCCGGATTTTTCCAAGAGGTCCTTGTTGTAGTAAAGAACGATCGGGTGGGTGTCGAAGGGCACGGCATATTGCTTGTCGTCGACATGCACCGCGTCCCACGTGGCGGGGGCGAAGCTGTCAGCCGACAGGCCCATCGTCGTCATATCGTCAGCGGTGATTTCGGTCAGCGAGCTTTCGCTGACAGCCAAGGGGATACGGCTGGCATGATAGGTCATCATGTCAGGCCCTTCGCCCACTGCGGCCGAGGTTTGCACCTTGCTGTAGAAGGGCACGCCCCAATCCAGCGTGGTCGCTTGGATTTCGATGGCGTCTTTGTGTTCGGCGTTAAAGTCTTCGATGAGCTTTTTCATCCGAACGCCGTCGCCGCCGCCCAGGAAATCCCACCAGACGACGGTTTCCATGGCCTGCGCACCGGTGCCGAACATGACCGCGGCCAGCAGTGCTGCCTTAAGTGAAAGTTTCATAGTTTCCTCCCGTGAGTGAAGCTGTAGTTCCGCGCCAAGAGCCCTCTGTCCCCTGCGGGCGCACGCAGACGGCAGGCCGGTTGTCCGGCATGAGATGGCCCCGCTTGGACCCGTCTTTTTGTTGTATGCTCAGCCTATGAAACGCAAAGCCCGCCTGTCAACAGATTTCGCGATATGTATCGACTATCTTGATATGTCTTAGCCGCGGCCATCCACCGCCATGCTGGATGCCTGCGCAATGACACCGTCCAGCAGCGCATCGGCCACCGGATCATCTGCCCCCATCAGCCGGAAGGTGGTGGCTACCAAGGCCCCCCGACCCAGACGCTTTTCGCCGATCAAAGCGACAGGTTTGTGAACCCAGCCCACAACCAAAGCGGCTGTCACCGCACCGGAAAACTCCCATCCGGCCCAACCGCCCATCACATGATGCGGCACAACACTGCTGAACGACAGGTCAATCAGCGGCCCCCCCGGCAGGGCGGCAAAGGCCCCTTCGCGGCGAATCCAGCTAAAGCCCGCGATCCAGTCGCCGCGCCACATGGTGCCGTGGCGGGCGGTCAGCGTGATATTGGGCAGTTGGAAGATCGGCCCCACGGGGATGCCCGGCGTTTCGTCGACCACCGCAATAAAGGGCTGCTCGCGCCCTGCCGCTTCAACCCGCAGATTTCCTTGGGTTTTCACCGTACCATCCGCCAAGACCACGCAGCGCCCCCCACCTTGGATGCGGCGGATGTCGGCTTGATCTAGGGCATGGGTCACGACAACCTCGGCCTGATCGACCGGCACAAGCGTGTAGCCCAAGGCTGCCAGACGCGCAGCAATGCCCGCATCCTGCGAGGCCACTTTCGGCAGGTTTTGCGTTTTGCGCGCCGCGTACAGCGCAATCTCGACCTGATTGCGCTGCACCACTTGGCCCGCCACGACCAGTTCCAGCGACAGGATCAGCATCTGGTTGGCCGCCACTTTGGGCAGAGTGAAAGACAGATGCCCCAGTTGCGTTGTCGTCAGCGCCTGCGCGCCGCCAAAGGCCATCTCGCCCTGCTGCCCCTCGGCCCGCCAGCGCAGCGCGCCCGCCGCCAAAGCCACCCCGCCGCTGGCAATGGCCAGATCGCAGCCCCACACCTGCCCCGCGCGGCCAGAGTAGCGCGTGACCGATGGCACAATCACCACATCGGCGTTGATCTCGGCAAAACGGTCGTGAAAGACCCGCGGGCTGCGGTTCATATCCAAAAGCCCGTTAGACTCCCAATGCACATCGGTAAATTCGGTGATGACATAGCCTTGAATCTGCGGCCAAGCGCGCATCTGCTCGATCTCGTATTTCAGATTGGCGAATTGGTACCACTGCGCCGCCGTCACAAAATTTTCCAGCGTGCCAAAGACCCGCTCCATCCCCAAGGCTTTGAAACGGCCCGCAATGCCATGCGGATAGGCCGCCCCGTCGCCCCAAAGCTGCCCCGTTTCCATCCACCACGGTTCGGCCCCGTTCAGGCGCACTTGGTCGGGCTGGGGCAGACCCCAAACGCCGAATTCGGAAACGATCTTGGGCTCGTCACCGCGCCTGATGCCGTCGCCAAAGGGGCTCCATGTCCAAGCGGCCCCTTGCGCCAATTCGCGCGTCAGCGCATCCCATTCGTCGCGGCGTTCGGGGACCGAGCGGTAATAGTGGAAATCGTCAAAGTCGCCCTTTACATGGAAATTGCCCTGACAGGGCGAGTTGTCGCAGACCAGCCGCGTGGGGTCTAAGGCTTTCAGCCAGTCATAGGTTTCGGCCAGCCAGCTGCGGTGGGCGGCATCATCACACAGGCGAATGCCCCAGTCTTCGTTGATCAGCGTCCAGATCACGATACACGGATGGTTGCCATCGCGCGCCAGTATCCCCGCCATCGTCTCGCGCAGCCGCAGCTTTGACGCCTCGGTCAGCACGCCGACATTGGGGATTTCCGTCCAGATCAGCATGCCAAGGCGGTCTGCCACCTCGTAATAGCGCGGATCGGGCACTTTGATATGGCAGCGCAGCATGTTCAGGCCAAGCGCTTTGGCCTTCAAAAGCTGGTCCTCCAAGAAGGCCACCGAGGGCGGGGTGCAGATGCCTTCGGGGTAGTAATCTTGATCCAGTGCCGCGCGCATATAAAAGGGCTGGCCATTCAGGAACATCTGCCCGCCTTGGCTGGTAAAGGTGCGAAAGCCAAAGCTGTGGCGGGTTGTGTCGCGGGGGTGGTCTTTGAGCAGTGTGATTTCGGCAGAGTAAAGGTTAGGGTGGTCGGGCGACCAAAGAAGCGGGTCGCTGACCTGTAACACCACCTCCGCTTGCACGGCACCCAAAGTCACGCGGGCTGTGGCCGCCTGACCCTGCGGGCCGGAAATGGTCACCAGCGCCGCAGCCCCGAGCGCCGCCTGCGGCACGCTCAGCGTCAGCGCAACGCGGCCAGACAGGTCGGTCACGATCTTGCAGCCCGTCAGATGCACCGCATCGCGCCCCTCAAGCGCAACGCTTTGCCAGATGCCGCCGATCGGCCCATACCAGCTTTGCTTCCCATGGGGGATTTCGCCAAAGGCAATGCCAGCGTCATTGGGCGCGCCATCGGGCAGAAGGCAGCGCACCTCAAGATCGTTCACCTCTTTCAGCAGCGCCGCTGGCACGGCGATTTCAAAGGGCAGATATCCGCCCTCGTGCTGGCCTAAGCTTTCGCCGTTCACCACCACCTCGGCCAGATAGCTGACCGCGCCAAAGTGCAAGACGGCCTCGCCCTTGGGGCGGGGGAACTGGCGGCGGTAGGTGGCCCGACCTGAGGTTTGGCGCAGATCGGCAAACTGCGCCTGCCATGGCAAGGGCACATGGGCCACACGCGGCACCGTGTCGCTTTCGTGTTGAAACTGCCAGTCGCCATCCAAAGAGATCACGTCGCGCATGCCAAACCCCGCCCTTGCCCTGCTAATATTATTATCAGTAGGCAAGGAACCGCCCCCTGACAAGCGAATCGTTTGGCGCTAGACAGCGCCATGACCAAACGCCCCACCATGACCGACATCGCCCTTGCCGCAGGGGTTTCGCAGGCCACGGTTTCCTTGGTGCTGAACGAGGTGCCCAATGCCCGTGTGTCCTCCGACACCCGATTGCGGGTGAAAGAGGTGGCGCAAAGTCTGGGCTATGCGCGCAAAACCGCCCCCCGTCTGGCCGAGGCGCGCTTGATCGGGATGGTGATTGATGACGTGTCATCAACCC
>JBAXLX010000164.1:0-7725 GCA_037134595.1 Pseudomonadota bacterium | reverse complement strand
CCCTATGCCTCAAGAACAAGCGGCAAAACGGCGCGGCGTCGCTGCGGGTTTCGCCGGACCTTTTGGCGCTTTCGCCGAAGACATAATTCACCACGAGAATTTCAGGAAAGATTTGGAACGGTCATTGAAATTACACATGATTTGGCGCATAACGTTTACCGACTTCATCTTCGCGCAATCCGGAAAGTTTACCTAAATGTTCAGGCTAATCCGCGCCGTTAAAACCGCTGTCTTTATCTGCGCCCTCGGCCTGATGGGGGCGGTCGTGCACGCACAAACCGCGACCACCCAAAGCAGCGGTGTTGTGGCGGGTGCGGCGCCCGTGATCACCACGCATACCGATGTGGCGGTGGGGGCCTATGTGCAGCGCTTGTCCAATGTCTCGGCGCAAAACGGCACGTTTGATGTCGATATGTGGCTGTGGTTTCGCTGGAAAGGCGCCGATGTGCGGCCGGATCAAACCTTTGAGTTTGTCAACGGCGTGATCAGTTCGCGCACCGACGGGGTGGTGCAGGCAGACGGCGATATGAACTATGTCTCGGTGCGCGTGCAAGCGACGATCTTTCACGACTTCGACGTGCGCCGCTTTCCCTTGGACAATCATGTGATTGATATCCAACTGGAAGATACCCTGCTTGACAACGCCCAAATGACCTACACGGTGGACGAGGGGATCAACATTGATCCTTCGGTGCGCGTGTCGGGCTGGAAAGTGGCCCTTCTGCCCAGCGTGGTTGAGACCCATGTCTATCAAACCAATTACGGCCTGCGCAGCGCCGGGCCAGATGCCAGCAACTACTCGCGCCTGACCTTTGCCATCTCGCTGGATCGCACCAGCTATGGCCCGCTGTTCAAAAGCTTTTGGATATCCGCCCTGTCGGTATTGCTGGGGCTCTTGGCTTTCTTGATCAAATCCGACGATCTGGACGCGCGCTTTGGCATGGGGGTTGGGTCGATCTTTGCGGCCTCGGCCAATGCTTTTGTCATCACCGGATCCTTGCCGCCCACCACGGCTGTGACCTTGGCCGAACAGATTAACCTGATCGCGGTCGGGGTGATCTTTGTGGCGGTGTTCTTGTCAATCTTCTCGCTGCGGCTGCGCTACCGCGGGCATGAAGACAAAAGCCTTGCGATGGACAAAGTTGCCATGTGGACACTGGGGGCCATTTACATCGCGCTCAACCTGTTGGCGCTGGCCTTCGACTTCTCCGGCGGTAATGGCTGAATAAGATCGCCCCTGAGGGCCGCGGCTTTATAAGCGGTGGCCTGCGTATAACTTTGCCAAGACCGGCGACATCGGGGCTGGCAGACGGCCCCGTTCGCATGGTAATCTTTTAAAGCGCAACCACACTACCGCAGTTCACACGCCGTTTTTCGCGATGCCCATGGTGATGCCAGCGGCCTGGCTTTGGAAAGACTGATGGATTTACAAACCCGCTATGACCTGTGCCACGCCCTGATCCAAGAGGCTGGCGCTTTGGCCCAAGGCTATTTTAACAATCTGTCCGCCCTGACGATCAAATCCAAGGGCCTGCAAGACATGGTGTCAGAGGCCGATCTGAACACCGAAGTGCTGATCAAGGGCCGCATCGCCGCAGCCTTCCCCGAAGATGCCTTCTTGGGCGAGGAAACCGGTGTGACCGCCTTTAGCCAAGGCCAAGGCATCTGGGTGGTTGATCCGATCGACGGCACCCAACCTTTCATCTCGGGCATGTCGAACTGGTGCGTCTCGATCGCCTTTGTCCGCGAGGGCGCGGTGCAATTCGGCATGGTCTACGCCCCCGTCCGCCACGAGCTTTTCGCCGGCGGCAAAGGCTTTCCCGCCACCTTGAACGGTGCGCCCATGCCCCGCCACCCGGGCAAGTCCCTGCGCGAAGGGATCACCGGCATCGGCTACAACACCCGCATCAAAGTCGAAGACTTTCTGCGCCCGTTTGCGGCTTTCTTGCGCGAAGGTGGTATGTTCTTTCGCGACGGATCAGGCGCGCTTGACCTGTCCTATGTCGCCGCAGGCCGCCTTTTGGGCTATTACGAACCCCATATCAATTCGTGGGACTGCCTGGGGGCCATCGCCGTGATCGAAGCCGCTGGTCTGCGCGTGAACGATTTTCTGGCCAATGACGGGCTGACCAAAGGCAACCCCATCATCGCCGGCGTGCCAGAGGTGTACGACGATCTGGTCCGCATCTCGAACCTCTAACAAAAAGCCGCCGCGATGCCCCGCAGCGGCTTTTTGCAATTTCATACTTGCGCAAATATCCCCGCCGGAGGCGTCTCCGGCGGAAACCTTGCCAAGAAAGTCGTTAGAAAAACGCCTGCAAGCCCGTAATCGCCCGCCCCAAGATCAGCGCATGCACGTCATGTGTGCCTTCATAGGTGTTGACCGTTTCCAGATTCACCATATGGCGCATGATCTGGTAGTCTTCCTGAATGCCGTTGCCGCCGTGCATATCGCGCGCCCAGCGCGCTGCTTCCAGCGCCTTGCCGCAATTGTTGCGCTTGATGATGGAAATCATCTCGGGCGCGGCGTTGGCTTCATCCAACAAACGACCCACGCGCAGGCAGGCTTGCAGGCCCAGTGACACTTCGGTCATCATATTGGCGAGTTTCAGTTGGAACAATTGCGTCTGTGCCAAGGGCTTGCCGAACTGCTTGCGATCCAGCCCGTATTGGCGGGCCGATTGCATGCAAAACTCTGCCGCGCCCATAACGCCCCACGCAATGCCGTAGCGCGCACGGTTCAGGCAGCCGAACGGGCCTTTCAGCCCTTCGACAAAGGGCAACAAAGCCTCTTCGCCGACTTCAACATCTTTCATCACAATCTCGCCCGTGATCGAGGCGCGCAGGCTGAGTTTCCCGCCGATCTTGGGGGCCGTCAGCCCCTTGGTGCCCTTATCCAGCACAAAGCCGCGAATCTTGCCGCCATGCGCTTCGGATTTGGCCCAAACCACAAAGACATCGGCGATGGGGGCGTTGGAAATCCACATCTTCGCGCCGTTCAGCACATAGCCATTGGCGGTCTTTTTGGCATGGGTCTTCATGCCCGCAGGGTCAGATCCGGCATCCGGCTCGGTCAGGCCAAAGCAGCCGATCCATTCGCCCGAGGCCAGCTTGGGCAGATATTTCTGCCGCTGCGCTTCGGTACCGTAAGCATAAATCGGGTACATCACCAAAGATGATTGCACCGACATCATCGACCGATAGCCCGAATCCACCCGCTCCACTTCCCGCGCGATCAAGCCATAGGCGACATAAGACGACCCTAGCCCGCCGTATTCTTCGGGAATGGTCGATCCCAAAAGCCCCATCGCCCCCATCTCGCGGAAAATCTCGGGGTCAGTTGACTCCTCGCGGTAGGCGGCGATCACGCGGGGTTGCAGCTTTTCTTGCGCATAGCTGCGCGCCGCTTCAGCCAACATGCGCTCTTCTTCGCTCAGCTGGTCGGCCAAGCGGAAGGGGTCTTGCCAATCAAACCGCCCCAGATCGGGCGCATCTTTGGCTTTCAGCTTCGGGCGGTCGGTCATGGCATTCTCCATCATTCTTTGCAGACATCTGCCACAGGATGGGGCAGAAAGCTACACAAACGACCTCACCATAGCATGAGGAAACCTCATATGCTGGCCCGCCGCTATCTGCCGTCGATCCCGTCCCTTCTGGCGCTTGAAGCGGTGGACAGGTTGGGCACCGCCTCCGCTGCTGCGGCCGAGTTGAACCTGACGCAGGGCGCTGTCAGCCGTCAGTTGCAGGTGCTTGAAGGCCAGTTGGGCGTGGCCCTGCTGATCCGCGACAAGCACCGCTTGCGGTTAACCCCTGCCGCCGCAGAGTTTGTGGCCGAGGCCCGCGCCGCGCTGCATCGGCTGGACCAAGCAGCCCTTGCCCTGCGCGCCAATCCCAGCGGCGGGTCGCTGAACCTAGCCATCCTGCCCGCCTTTGGCATGCACTGGCTGGCCCCGCGCTTGGCCAAATTCGCGAGCCTTCACCCCGAGGTGACCGTGAACCTGTCAACCCGCCTGAAACCCTTCGATTTCACCGACAGCCGCTTTGACGCCGCCATCCATTACGGTCGGCAAGATTGGGCGGGGGTCGATTATTTGAAACTGACCGAGGAAGAGATCCTCGCCGTCGCCGCCCCCGCTTTGGCCCCGATCACGGCGGCATCGGAGGCGCTCTCGCTGCCGCTCTTGCAATTGGAAAGCCGCTCAGGCGATTGGGGCCGCTGGCTGGCGCATCATGGCAGCACGGGTCTGCGCCCGCCTGCGATGTTGTTTGACCAGTTCGCCACCATGCAGCAAGCCGCGATCCACGGCATGGGCGCGGCCTTGCTGCCAGTGTTCTTAATCACCCGCGACTTGGCCGAAGGCCGCCTTGTGCCGCTGTTCGGCCCGCCGATACGCGCCTTGGGCAGCTACTATCTGGTCTGGCCCAAAGATCGGCCCAAACGTGCGCCCCTGTCGTCATTCATTGCTTGGCTTGGGGGCGAGTTGGGCTAGGCCCACTTCCCCCGCCGCACCAAAGCGCGCGTCTTTTGCGCGCGCAGACCTTTACAGCGCAGGGCAAGGCTGGTTTGAAGCGTCATAGGCAAGAGCTTTTGACCAAGAACGGGTGAGATGATGAAAATTGGCGATGTGTCCTTTTGGTACGCCGACATCGGCCTGCCCGAAACCCGCCGTGCGGCCTTGCAGGGCGATGTGCGGGTGGATGTTGCGATCATCGGGGCGGGCTATACGGGGCTTTGGTCGGCGTGGTATCTAAAGCAGGCCAGACCCGATCTGAACATCATCATCCTTGAAAAAGACTTCGCAGGCTTTGGCGCATCGGGGCGCAATGGCGGGTGGTGCATGGGCACCTTTGCGTGGGATCACGCGCGCTATGCCAAAACCTCCTCGCGCCAAGCCGTGCTGGACATGGCAGCGCATCTGCGCGGCACCGTGGCCGAGATTGCGCGGGTCTGCCAAGACCAAGGCATCGACGCCGACTTTTTGCCCACCGAAGAGCTGATGATCGCCTCGAACCCAGCACAGATGGTGCGGCTTAAGGCTGAACTGGCGCATCGGCATCATTGGGGAGAGGTGGACCGCGTGCGCGAATTGTCCGCCGCCGAGGTGACCCAGCGCATCAGCGTGCCGGGGGTGAAGGGGGCTTTGTCAATCGCTGGCATGGCGCGGATCCAGCCCGCCAAGCTGGTGCGCGGGCTGGCCGATGCCGTGGAACGCGCAGGCGTGCGAATTGTCGAGGGGACAGAGGTTCTCTCTTACACCTCTGGCCAAGTCGTCACCGCCAAAGGCACCGTCACCGCCCCCGTGATCTTGCGCGGCACCGAAGGGTTTACCGCCACGCTCAAGGGGCACAAACGCGATTGGTTGCCGCTGAACTCTGCCCAAATCGCCACGGCGATTCTGCCGCCCGAAGTTTGGGCCAAGATCGGCTGGGATGGGCATGAATTGATCGGAGATCTGAACAATTCCTATTGCTACTGCCAGCGCACGCGTGAAGGCCGCATCACCGTGGGCGCGCGCGGGGTGCCGTATAGGTTTGGCTCGAAAATGGATAAGAACGGCGCGCCGGATGCCGAAACCATCCGCCGCTTGACAGAAGTGCTGCACCGCTATTTCCCGCAAGCCGCCGCCTATCCGATTGAACATGCGTGGTGTGGCGTGATCGGCGTGCCGCGCGATTGGTGCGCGACGGTGGGGTTTGATAAGGCCACAGGTCTGGGATGGGCGGGAGGCTATGTCGGAGTGGGGGTGTCGACCTCAAACCTTGCAGGACGGACTTTGGCGGATTTGGTCTTGGGCAAGGATACCGAGATCACGCGCCTGCCATGGGTCAACCGCCGCGTGCGGGTGTGGGAGCGTGAACCGTTCCGCTGGCTGGGCGTGCATGTGATGTATACGCTGTTGCGGCTGGCCGACCGCCGCGAGGAGCGTTTGGGCATTGGCCCGTCCCGCTTTGCCAAGTTTGGCAATTGGCTGACGGGGCGGCACTGAGGCCACGATTTTTCTGCGAAAAATCAAAGCTGCGCCTGACAGGCGGCGCAGTGCATCCCGGTTGAGCGAACCGTTTGCACAAGTTTCCCGATTTTTCGCAGAAAAATCGTGACTCAGAGGCCGGTTAACAAAGTGTTCAGATCGGGAATGCTCCCTGTCGCCGTCTCACCCTTTAAACATTCAGCAGCGGCATGGTGGCCAAGGGTCAAGGCGCGCTCGGGTGTCCAGCCCTGATGAATGCCCCAAATCACCCCCGCGCAAAAGGCATCGCCCGCGCCGAGGGGGTTGACGATCACCGCCGCAGGATCGGGCGCGCGGATCACAACCCCGTCCCGCGCCGCCCAAAGGCCCAAGGCGGGGGTGTGGAGGATCACCGCGCGCTGCACGCCTGCGCCCAGCAACGCCTGCGCGGCGGCGGCGATGCCCGCCTGATCGGCGGGGCCTGTGATTGCAAGGCCGGTGGCCAAGGCGGCCTCGACCTCGTTCAGGAACAGATAGTCAATCTGCGGCAGGCTGGCCGCGACCACGGCGGCAAACTCCGGACCGGCTTTTGAGACAAGGTCAACACAGGTCACCATCCCCGCCGCCCTGGCCCGCGCCAGCACCCTTGCGGCAGCGGTTTGACCGTCTTGCAAGGCATCCAAGGCGCCCAGAAGGTTCAGATAGCCCAGATAAAACAGCCCCGCCCCGGCTTGGGCCGCAGCCTCGACCGGCAGGTCAGCTTCGGACAAAAGGTCATTGCAGCCGGGGTGGTAAAAGAAAGTCCGGCTGTCGCCCGGAAGGGTCATGACATGGGTATGGGCTGTCATCGCTTTGGGCGTGCTGACCAACCAGCGCAGATCGGCGCGTGATCCGGCGAGGGCCGCACGGCACGTCGCCCCGTGCGGGTCCGTCCCCACCAGCCCCATCGCAAACAGCGGCACATCAACGCCAAAGGCATCGAGTGCCAGCAGCACATTGGCCGCACCGCCGCCGATTCCTTCCACCTCGCGCGCGATCGTCACCAGTTGGGATTTTTCCGGCCAGCGGTCGATCACATGGACGATATCCACGATCCAGTTGCCAGCGCAGACAATCGCGCCTCTCATGCGTAATCCACCGCCACGGTGCGCCCTTCGGTCCCTGCCTGTAGGGCAGCGGTCAATACCGCGTGGTGATCTGCGGCTTCAGCGGGGGTTGCACAGCCAAAGCCCTTGGCATCGCCGCCCGTCATCTCGTCCAAAAACGCCGCCCACATCTGCAAAATCGCATCGGTGAAGCCGAATTCGAATATCCCGCCGGTGATGGCGGGGAAAAGCGCGGTATAGCCCAGATCCTCGGTCGCCCAAGCCTGCGTTCCGCCAGCGGTGTAGCGCATAAAGCTCCACTGGCGGGGGGTTTTGGTTGAAAAACTGGCCGATCCATGCATCCCCAAGACTTTGATTGACCACGAATTCGCCTCTCCGGGGGCGATGCGCCATGTCTTCAGCGTCATGGGGAAATCGCCCAAAGCATGGGGCACATGGGCGTGGATCGTGGCATTGTCCCACGTATCACAGGCCGCCGTGCCACCCTTGCCATCAGGCCTTTGGCTCACACGCTTGACCAGATCGGCCGCGACCCGCGACGGTTTCCACCCCAAGCGCAAAGGCACGTGCAACACATGCATCCCCAGATCGCCAAGACAGCCATAGTCGCCATTGACCTTGGACATCCGCTTCCAGTTCAAGGGCTTGTCGGGGTTGATGTCGGACGAATG
>JBAXLX010000163.1:0-7754 GCA_037134595.1 Pseudomonadota bacterium | reverse complement strand
CCGCCGCGCCCAAAGAAAAAGGGCTGCCACGGCGCGTTGGTCGAGATGCAGGGGATCTCGTTCAACTCGCATTGGTCGGCCACGGGGTTTGTCGTATCCGGCGTGGCATGGGTGAGCATCAGGTTGATGCCTTCGTTCAAGATCAAATCCTGCGCCACTTCGGCCGCGCGGTTGGGGTTGGACTGGCTGTCTTTGGTGATGATCTCGATCTGCACCGGTTTGCCGTTGTTGGTCATGCCCGCCAGCGAGTCTTTCAGACCAGCGATGATCCAATCTTGCGCCTCGCCAAAACCGGCCAAGGGGCCGGTGGTGGGGGCCACAAAGCCGACCTTGAACACGCCGTCCTGCGCCAAAGCGCGGTTGGCGCGCAAGATCGCGGGGGCGGCGATCAGCCCCGTGGTGGCGGTGATGAATTTGCGCCGTGTATAGGTGAAGTGAGCCATTCTTTCCTCCCAGAGTGATGGTTGCCCGCGCCGGTCTTTGGTTTACCGAGGCGGCGTTTGTCTGCACTGACGTCTTTTGCACCCGGTGCGGGCGTCTTTGGCGCAAGCGAGGCCATGCCCGCTGCGCAACATTGGCGTGGTGGGGTGGAAAGATGCACCTAGCCCTCCAACAGCTTTTCCAGCGCCAAAAGGTGCGACACCACCTCGGCGCGCAGCGTTTGGGCTTGATCGGGGGTCCAATCATGAAACCCCCGCCCCGATTTCATCCCCAAGCGGCCCTCGGCCACCATCTGCTCTAGCAGCGCGGACGGCCCGGCCCGATTGTCCAGATCGGCCAGCACCGTGGCGTGGATGTCCAGCGTCAGATCGGTGCCCACAAGGTCGGCATTCTCTAACGGCCCCAGCACCGCCAGCCTGCGCCCGAAGCTGGCTTTGATGACATCATCCACCGCCTTGGCATCGCAAATGCCCCGTTCCACCAGCGAAACCGCCTCGCGCCACAGCGCGTGCTGCAAGCGGTTGCCGATAAAGCCGGGCACATCCTTTTCCACCCGCACGGGGGTTTTGCCCGCCGCTGCCAGCAGCTCCATCGTGGTGCGCATCGCATCGTCAGATGTGTCCGCCGTGCGGATCACCTCGACCAAGGGGATCAGATGCGGCGGGTTCCACCAATGCGTGCCCAAAGCGCGGGTCTTATCGGCCAAATGCACCATGATCTGGGTGATGGGCATGACCGAGGTGTTGGAACATAAGATCGCCGTGGCCGGCGCCGCCGCCTCGATCTCGGCAAAGATCGCCTGTTTCAGCGCCATCTTTTCGGGCGCGGCTTCAAACACAAAGGATGCGCCGGTCACCGCCGCCTCAATGCTGTGCACCACGCTGATGCGCTTTAAAACTGCGGCGCTTTCGGCGCCAGCCACCCCCATCAGGCGCAGACTGTCGCTGACGCGGGCGGGCAAGGCGGCGCGTGCCTCTACCACAGGGTCGGTCACGCGCACCTCATGGCCAGCCCGCGCCATGGTCAGGGCAATGCCATGCCCCATCAACCCCGCCCCGATCACCGCGATATGGCCCTGTGTCATCTCATCCCGCCGTATAGCCGCCATCGGCATAAAGAATATGGCCGGTGTAGAAAACTGACGCGCGTGAGGCCAAAAACACCAATGGCCCCGCCAGATCCTCTGGCTCGCCCAAACGGCCCTTGGGCACGCGGGCCAAGAACCCGGACCGTACGGCTTTGGCAGCATCGGTGTCGTCAAACATCCAAGCGGTCAAAGGCGAGCGGAAAACCGTCGGCGCAATGGCGTTCACCGTAATCCCGGTCGGCCCCAATTCGCAGCCCAAAGCCTTGGTCATGCCATCCACCGCGGCCTTGCTGGCGCAATAGGCGGTATAGCCTGCCGGATGGCCCAACAAGCCGCGCGCCGAAGACACCAGCACGATCTTGCCGCCGCGCCCTTGGGCTTTCATCTGCACAGTGGCGGCACGGGCCAAAAGCCACGATTGCGTCACATTGGCATCCATCACAGCAAGGAAGGTTTCCGGCGCCATGTCGTCAATTTTGGCGACTTTGTTCATGCCAGAGGCCACAACCAGAATATCCAAGCCGCCAAAGGCGCTGACCGCTGCCGCCACCAGCGCGCTGCAGGCAGCCTCGGTGTCGGGCCTTGTGTTCACCTCGACCACCTCTGCCCCACCCGCGCGGCACTCGCCAGCTATGGCGGCAAGCTCGCTCGCCTTGCCCGCCGCCAAAACCAAACGGCACCCCGCGCCGGCCAAAACCCGCGCTGCAACCGCGCCAAAGGCCCCCGAAGCGCCGGTGATCAGCGCGACTTTGCCCTTGATATCAAACATCTCCAACGGGTTTGGCAGGCTCATGCGGGCACCTTGGGCGGGTAAGGGATCACCACCAGCATCTTGCAGACGTGGTGCGAGCGGTTGACAATCTCGCGCACCTCGTTGGGGGCAATGGTGACCGAATCCATCGGCCCCAACACGCTTTCCTGACCCGCCACAATCACCGTGATAGACCCGTCCAACACCACATAGACCTTCTCAAACGGGGTCGAATCCGGCCCCGCCCCGCCGCCGGGCAAGAACTGCGAAAAGCCCACCCATTGGTTGGTCGGCCCACCCGCCTCAAAGCCTTGCAAACGCAAGCCCACCACACCGCGATGGTTGGGGGCCTCGTAGGGGGTCGCATCTTCAAAGCGTTTTACCAGCATGGGTCTTGGCCTTTCCAGTTCATCTTGGTGCAAATACTCCGGGGGGTGCGGGGGGCTGGCCCCCCGTGTTCATCGCCCCCGGTGTTCATGGCCACCCGTGTTCATGGCCACCCATGTTCATGGCCATCCGTGTTCATGGCCCCCCGCGTCCGAGGGGGGTTAAAACGCCTCTCCCGGCTCGATCCGGTAGCCTTGGCCTTTGTCGATCATGGCGACCAGACGGATGATACAGCCATCGCCACGATCCCAGTTCCATGGGAAAAAGGCAAAGGTGCAGCGCTTGCCGGTCACAGCATCCAGATCACCACCGACGTTTTCGATGCCCAAGATTCCGGCCTTGAACAGGATTTGGTGGACAGGCTCCCAGTCGGGGAAGTCATCGGCCCAATCGCGCCCGCCTGACCAGTCGAAATATTCCTTTTTCAGATGCGGCAGCAGGGGGCCATTGCGCTGCGGGCCAATGGCGGTGGCAAGGGGGTGATCATTGGCTTGGGTGTCATGGCCCACGACCTTGACGCCTTTCTTGACCATCCATTCCCCCGCCGAGGGCACAAATCCCGGGCAATAGGCGAAATAGTCGCCGTCTTCATACTGCTTGTGCCAGCCGGTGTTCAAAATCAGCACATCGCCGGGGCGAATGGCATGGCCGCAGGCTTTTTCCAGATCCTCGCCGGTGATCGGTTCCCATTTCTTCTTGGGCAGGCTGACCACGATGCCGGTGCCAAAGAAATGCGGCAGGGGCACTTCGTTGATAAAGGGCGTGCCTTGCACCACATGGGCGGGGGCGTCGATATGGGTGGTGGCGTGCATCGTGGTGGTGATGCGCTGGCTTAAAACGCCGGATTTGGCCATGTAATGAATGCGTTCAATCTGCACATCCTGAAAATAGGGCCAGTTGGGGTGCTGAAAGCCAAAGCGGTGCGACAGGTTGTAAAACTCCAACCCCATAGAGTTGTCCAGATTGCCCTCAAATTCGATGCCGCGCACAGTGACCATTCTCAAACCTTCCCCGATCTTTGGCTGGCCATGGCCAACCCTCTCCAATGCGCCCTGCCTGCTGCGGGGTGCTGACTTGCATGACGATACATATGCACCGTATTGCGGTCAAATGATTCCCGCCTTATGACAGTTCTGTATTGCATCGTGGGCTGGCGCTGGCCCGCAGGCACTGGCATAGGGCAGCCATGAAAGACAACGCGAAAACCAAAGACGGCATTCAGGTGATCGCGCGGGCCGCCGCCGTGCTGCGCGCGTTGAAAGAGGGCCAGACCGGCCTGAGCCTTGCGCAAATTGCCGACAGGGTCGCCCTGCCCCGCTCGACCGTGCAGCGCATTGTGGCTGCCTTGATCGACGAACGCCTGTTGATCGCCACGCGTGCGGCGGGGGTGCGTTTGGGGCCAGAGCTGCAAGCCTTGGCCGAGGCGGCGCGCACCTCCACGGTGGACCTGTGCCGCCCGCATCTGGCCGCCCTGATGGCTGCAACCGGCGAGACGGTGGATCTGTCGGTGCTGCGCGGTGGGCAGATGGTGTTTGTCGATCAGGTGCAAGGCAGCCACCGTTTGCGGGCTGTCTCTTCGGTGGGCGAGCATTTCCCGCTGACCACCACCGCAAATGGCCGCGCTGCCCTGTCGATCTTGCCCGAAGATCAGGCCACCGCCTTGGCCCTTGCCGAGTGGGGACAGGCTGGGGGCAATTTGCCCGCCTTGCAGGCCCGTTTGGCCTTGGCCGATAAACTGGGCTTTGCCGAGGACAATGACGACCATACCGAAGGCATCTCTGCCATCGGCATCGCCTTTCGCGACTTTGGTGGCGAGGTTTTTGCCATATCTCTGCCCATCCCGACCTCGCGCTTTTCCGAACGCCGCGCGCAGGTCACGGCCGCCCTTATGGGCGTCAAGGCCGATCTGGAGGGAACGCTGGCAGGCTAGCGTCATGCCAGCCCCAGCAGCGCGCGGGCTTGCGCCCAAGTGGCCACGGGGCGTTCGTATTTTTCGCACAAGTCCACCGCGCGGCGCACAAGGGCGGCGTTAGAGGGGGCCAAAGTGTCACGGTCAAGGCGGACGTTATCCTCCATGCCCGTGCGGGTGTGACCGCCCTTGGCAATGGCCCATTCGTTGATCGTCAGCTGCGCCGGGCCAATGCCTGCCGCACACCACAGGGCTGAAGGGGCAAGGCGGTTGAGCGTTTCGATGTAAAAGTCGAAAATCCGCTCATCGGCGGGCATGGCGTTCTTAACGCCCATGACGAATTGCACATAAAGCGGCGCACGCAAGCGCCCATCTTGCGCCATAGAGGCGGCTTGCACGATATGCGAGAGATCGAAACACTCGATTTCCGGCTTCACATCGTATTTGCGCATTTCTGCGGCGAGCCAATCGACCAAATCAGGCGGGTTTTCGTAAACGCGGGTGGGGAAATTGTTTGACCCCACCGACAGGCTGGCCATGTCGGGGCGCAGGGGCAGCATGCCGCCGCGCGCCGTGCCAGCCCCCGACCTACCGCCCGTGGACAGCTGGATGATCATGCCGGGGCAATGTTTTTTCAGCCCCTCGACCAGGCGGGCAAAGCGGTCGGGGTCAGAGGTGGGTTTGCCCTCGTCATCGCGCACGTGGCAATGGGCGATGCTCGCCCCCGCCTCGAACGCCGCTTGGGTGCTTTCGATCTGCTCGGCAATCGTGATCGGAACCGCGGGGTTATTGGCTTTGGTGGGCAAAGAGCCGGTGATGGCCACGCAGAGGATGCAGGGGTTTTCCGCGCTCATGCTTTGGCTGCCAGAACGAAATCATGTTCGACAAGGTGGAAGGGTCCGTCCATCCCTTCGGCTTTGATGCGGGCGGGGTCGGTGATCAGGTCGAACTTGGCCAGCAGGCTTTGCTTGACACCAAACACCGCATCAGAGTGGATATAGGGATCATCCGGGTCGAAGATATGGGTGACAAGCGTGTCAAACCCTTGGGCCTCAAGAATATAATGCAAATGCGCCGGTCGGAAGGGGTTCCGCCCCAAAGCCGCCAGCAGCTTGCCCACAGGCCCGTCATCGGGGATGGGGTAAAACTTGGGCTTCACGCCTTTGAACCAATAGCGCCCGTCTGCGCCGGTGCGAAACACCCCGCGCAGGTTGAAATCGGGCTGGATGCCCTTTTGCTGCACATCGTAAAAGCCTTCGTCATTGGCTTGCCAGACATCAATCTTGGCATGGGCAATGGGTTTTCCTGCCGTATCCAGAATGCGGCCGCGCACCAGCATCGGCTCGCCCTTGGCATCCAGACAGATGTTGGCCCCCATCGGCAATTCCGGCGCATCGGCCAGATGGAAGGGCCCCAGAACCGTGGATTCCGACGCGCCAGAGGGTTTGCGGTTGTTGATCGCATCGACCAGCATCGACACGCCCAGGATATCGGAAAACAGGATATACTCCTGCCGCCAGTCGCTGCACATCTGGCCGGTGGCGGTCAGAAATTGCAGGGCTGTCATCCATTCTTCGGTGGTGGGTTCAATCTCTTTCACGGCGGCGTGGATATGGCGGGTTAACACCGCCATAACCTGTTGCAGCCGCTGCGATTTGGCATCCGCGTTGCGGGCGATGACGACCTCGGCGCTGTCGGTTTCGGTGAAATATCCCGGTTCCATCTTAGCGCCCCAGAATGGATTTGAGCACGCGGCGCAGGTCGGCGGCGGGGCTGTCGGTCAGGCTGTCGGCGCGCCATGCGACATGGTGGTCAGGGCGCACAAGAACGCAGCCTGCATCTGATACCTCGCGGGCGCGGGCCCAATCGCCAGTGTGATCCAGCAAGGCGCGGCGCGGGCCGATCAGGCGGGTGTCAATCGTCAGGCCCAGCTCTGCCCCAATGCTGCGGGCGGCATCAACCCAAGCCTCGCCCCCGATGCCGGTGAACAAAGCAAAGCGCCCATGGCCGCACAGATCAAGGGTGGAGTGTTTTTTGCCCGCCGCATCAAAAATCCACACATGCGGCAGGCGTGCGCCGGGCCATGTGGTGGGTTGGTAGTGCAGCACCGGGTCCAGCTCAAAGGCCGCTTCCATCTGGCCATCCGTCACCACGGCGGCGCTGTGGTAGCGTTGGTTGATCTCGATGCCATGGGCGTCGAATTCGTATTTCTTGAAGGCAATCGCCTCGCGCAGGGCGGCGCGCTGCGCCTCGCCCGCCGGGGTGGCATCGGCGCGGGCGTCCATATTGGCGCGGATTTTGTCGTGATCAGTGCCGCCTGTCATGCCAAGGGCCTGAAAGATCGGGCCAAATTCGCCGATCGACTGGTTGGCGCGGGTGACGATCTGGCGCGCGATCGGCGCACGTTCGGTGGAGTAGCTGTCCAGCAGCGAAGGCGCCGCCTGCCCCTTGACGACCATGGCAAGCTTCCAAGCTAGGTTGAACCCGTCTTGGATGGACGTGTTCGATCCCAACCCGTTCGAAGGCGGATGACGGTGCGCTGCATCGCCCATGATGAACACCCGCCCGTTTTGCATATGGGTGGCGAACATGTTGTTCACCGTCCATGTATTGGCCGAGATCAGGTCAATTTCCAGATCAGGGTCGCCCACCAATTGCCGCGCGACCTGCGTTGCCAAGGCGGCGTCAACCACGGGCGCAGGTTGGGTGATGTCATAGCCCCAGACGATCAGCCATTCGTTCCACGGCCGCACCATCCGCACCAGCCCCATGCCGATGCCCCCCACATCCGCACCGGGCTGCATCACCCAGTACAAAACCGACGGGCGATGGGCGACATATTTCGACAGATCGGCGCGAAACAGGATGTTCATCGACCCGCCAACGCCCATCTTGCCCTCAAACGGCAAGCCGGCATGTTCGGCGACCAGCGAATTGCCGCCATCCGCGCCGACGAGGTATTTCGAGCGGATGGTCAACTCCTTGCCCGTCAACTTGTCGCGGCAGGTGGTGGTCACGCCGGTGTCGTCTTGCACATGGTGCAGGTATTCCACGCTCATCCGGCTTTGGGAGCCGCGCTGGCAAGCGGTTTTGAACAAGAGCGGTTCCATAAAGGTCTGCGGCAGGTCGTTCATCTCGCAGGGCGAGGACAGCAGGTGTTCCGCTTTGGACATCGGATG
>JBAXLX010000162.1:0-7769 GCA_037134595.1 Pseudomonadota bacterium | reverse complement strand
GGCACGGGTCTTGGCCCCATCCAGCCCCAACAAAGACACGAAGGTGGCCTTGCCTGCCGCTTGATCTTTGCCCAGCCGCTTGCCCGCCTTGGCCGGATCGCCCTGCACATCCAAGATATCGTCGGCAATCTGAAAGGCTAGGCCCAAAGCCTGCGCATAGCCGTCAAGGGCCGCCGTATCGGCCTGCGCCATCACAGCGCCCGCTTGGGCGGCAAAGCGGATCAGCGCGCCGGTCTTGCCCGCTTGCAAGGCGATGATCTGGTCAAGCGTCAAAGGCACAGCCGCCGTTTCCGCCGCCATATCCAGCGCCTGCCCCAAGACCATCCCCTCAGCGCCCGAGGCTTTGGCCAAGCCCAGCACCAAACCCAAGCGCACCTGTTCCGACCCCAAGGCCGGATCGCACAGCAGTTCAAAGGCCAAGGTCTGCAAGGCATCGCCGGCCAGCACGGCGACCGCCTCGTCCCATTTGCGGTGCACGGTGGGTTGGCCACGGCGCAGGTCGTCGTCGTCCATGCAGGGCAGATCGTCGTGGATCAGCGAATAGGCGTGCAAGGCTTCGATGGCTGCGGCAGCACTTAGCGCGTTTTGCGGCGGAATGTCGTGCAACCGCGCGCTTTCCAGCACCAAAAACCCGCGCAGACCTTTGCCGCCTGTCAGGGCGTAGCGCATGGCGTCATGCACGGGCTGGGTGCCCTTGGTGGACAGAACATCTTTCAGATGCGCTTGAATGGCGGCGGCGTCGGCCAAAAGGCGGGCGGGAAAGGTCACATCCCCTCCACCGGGGTGACGCCCACGGCTTTGCCTTCGCTGGCGCGGATCAGGTCTACCTTTTCTTCGGCCTCTTTCAGCTTGCCTGCACATAGCGCCTTAAGGGCGGCACCGCGTTCGTACAGGCTGATAGATTGCTCTAGGGCCACATCGCCGCGTTCCAGCTGGGTGACGACTTTTTCAAGCTCGGCCATGGCCTCTTCAAAGGACAGGTCGGTGACGGGTTTATCGGTCAAAGGCTGCGCTCCATCAAGACAGACACATGCGCTGCGACCGAGGCCTGCAGCGCCCCCAGATCATAGCCGCCTTCCAGACAGGATACCACCCGCCCTTGGGCATGGGTCGCGGCCAGATCGCACAGGCGGTGGGTGAGCCAAGCGTAGTCCTCTGCCTGCCAGTTCAGATTGGCCAAGGGGTCATCGGCATGGGCATCAAACCCCGCGCTGATCAGGATCAATTCGGGCTTGCACGCCGCAAGCGCGGGAAAAACCTGCGCTTCGTAGGCGGCGCGCATCGTTGCGCCATTGCTTTCGGGGGGTAGGGGCAGATTCAAGATCTGGCCATAAGCGCCCGTTTCGGACGCATCGCCCGTGCCCGGCCAAAGCGGCATTTGCTGGCTGGTGGCCAAAAAGGCGCGGGGTTCGCTCCACAGCAGGTCTTGCGTGCCGTTGCCGTGGTGCACGTCAAAATCCACCACTGCCACCCGCGCCAGCCCGTGATGATCCAGCGCGTGTTTTGCCGCGATGGCCACGGTGCCGAACAGGCAAAAGCCCATCGGCGTGGCGGTTTCGGCATGGTGGCCGGGTGGGCGGGCGATCACGAAAGCGGTTTTGTCTTGCCCTTGCAGGACTGCATCCACGGCGGCGCAGGCCCCGCCTACGGCGCGCAGGGCGGCTTCGTAAGACCCGGGTGACATCCATGTGTCAGGGTCTAGCTGCACGGTGCCGCTGGCGGGTTCGGCCAAGCGGATGCGGTCGATATGCGATTGCGGGTGGCAGCGCAGCAGATCGGCCTGCGCAGCGATTGGCGCTGTGCAGCGGGTCAGGGCAAGGCCTGCCAAGCCGCGTTCAACTGCGGCTAGACGGTCCACCCGCTCGGGGTGCCCGTCGGGTGGGGCGTGGCGGGTGGCTGTGTCGTGGGAATAGACCAGCGTCATAGGGGCTCCTTTGCGCCGATTGGGCGAGGTTTAAACAACGCAGCCCCTTGCCGCGACGTCTTCATGGCGCAGCACTTCTGCGCCACGGTGAAACACCACGCGGTCGGTGAGGTTGCTGACCACGCAGGAATGGTTCGGCACCACGCGCACCTTGTCGCCCACCTTGGGGCGGGGGGCGGTGCCGTGCAGGGTGACGTTGCCATGTTCTTCGCTCAGGCCGGTGATGGTGGCGTGGGGATGATCCAAGATCATCCCGTAGCCATGCAGGCCGAACAGATCTGAGCTGAGGGTTTTTGACCCCGCATCCAGCACGGCGCGGTCTGCGGTGGGGCGGCTGACCACGGTGGCCAGCACGGTCAAAGCGCAGTCGGTGATCTGGCAAGACCCGCGTTCTACCAGCGAGCGGTCGTTGTAAATATACGTGCCCGCGCGGTATTCAGTGATCGACGGCGCAAGGGCCGCTTGCGCCATAGACGGCGTCCCGCCGCTAGAGATGATGGGGCAGGTGCCCAGATCGGCCAAGATTAGGTCTCGGGCGGATGACAGAAACGCCTCCACCTGTGCTTCGGCATCGGGTTTGGGATAGGTCATCAGCCCGCCAAACACCAAGCCTTGGGAGTTCGCCACCAAGCGTGCCAGTTCCAGCGCCTCGCTTGGGCTTTGCACCCCGCAGCGGCCCATGCCCGTGTCGCATTCGATCAACACCTGCAGCGGTGTGGCTGCGCCTGCCATGCCCTGCGCCAAGGCGGCAATCGTTTCAGCATTATCGGCCACGGTCGATAATATCCCCGCCTCTGCCAATGCGCGGGCGCGGGCGATTTTGGCCGGCGAGAGCAGGTTGAAACACAGCAAGATGTCGTCAAAGCCTTGGGCGGCAAACACCTCGGCTTCCGATATCTTCTGGCAGGCAATCCCGATCGCCCCCGCCTTCATTTGCAAGTGCGCAAGGAAGGGGATTTTGTGGGTCTTGATATGGGGGCGAAAGCCTTTGCCAAGCTGGTCGAACTGGGCCTGTGCACGGGCGATATTCGCCTCGACCAGATCAAGGTCGATCAGAACGGCGGGGGTTTCAAGATCTTCGATCCGCATGCGTTTTCCTTTGTGCCCTTTCAGTCGCGCAGCAGTTTGACCGAGCGGATGGCAAAGGGCCCCATGGCCCCTGCATCGGCGCTGGGCTCTTCCAACAGGTTGACCGCAGTGCCCTGATGCCATCCGGCAGGCAGGCGAAGGTCGGCGCGGGCGGTGCCGCCTGCGGGTTCGTACAGGCGCAAGACCAAGCCTTGGCCATCTTCGGCGGGTTTCAGGGCGGATAGGGCCAGTGCCGGATCGGTGGCAATGGCTTGCCAAGCGCCCTCGGTCACCTGCGCGGAGTGCACCAGCAAAGGTTGGTTCAAATCCTGCGCCTCGGCGAGAACGCCGCCGTCTAGCCAGTCGCCCGCGAAGGGCAAAAGCGCGTAAGTGAACGATTGTTCGCCTTCATCTGCCAAGAAGTCAGGGAAGATTGGCGAGCGCAGCAGGCTGATGCCCAATTCGTTGCCCAAAGCGTGGTGGCCGTATTTGCCGTCGTTCAAAAGCGCCACGCCAAAGCCGCGCTCTGCCATCAAAGCAAAGCGGTGGGCGGCGACTTCGTATTTGGTTTCATCCCACGGGGTGTTGCGGTGGTTGGGCCGTGCGATCACGCCGCAGGCGCATTCAAACAGGGCGTGGTCGGTCTGAACGGCCAAGGGGAAGCGGGTTTTCAAAAGCACGCGGCGGTCGTGCCAGTCAAGGTCGGACTGAAACTCTAGCCGGGGTGAGTTCGCCCAAAGCCGCAAATGCTGCACGATGGTGCTGGCCCCGAAGTGCCGCGTGATGCGCAAGGCGGCGCGGTGGGGGCCAGTTTCGGCGATCTCGATGCTGTCCGCCACGATTTCGCGGCCCGAGGCGGTGTAATCTTCCTCGATATCCCAAGCGTCAAAGAAGCGCGGTTTGTCGACATAGGCCCAGATCTGGTTGCCCCGCCCTGCCAGACATTCCCGCCCCGTGCGCTTGTCGATCACGCTGGACAAGGTGCCATCGGCATTGAGCGCGACTTTGACAAAGGCGTTTTCTAACCGGTGTTCGTTAACCGTCAAAGGCCCCGCTTCGGCCAGATTTGTGCGCGCTGTCACCGACGATCCCGCCACCGTTTCGGGTGCCGACAGCACAAAGCCCCCCGCCACGGCTTGCCCGCCGGGCAGCGGTTGCGTCGATGTCAAGCGCAGCGGGCGCGGTTGCAGGTCGGGGTTGACGATGACGACGCCCGCCGTAGCCCCCGCCATGCCTGCCGCCAAGGTGCTAAGGGCTGCGGCCTGATGGGCTTTGCCTTGGGCTATGACGTCAGCCAACTCTGCCTCGGCCACGGCATAGACCTCGCCAATCGACGAGCCGGGCAGAATGTCGTGGAATTCGTTGCGCAGCAGCACTTGCCACGCCTGTGTCACGGGGGCGGGAAGGGCCCCACCGCGCAGGGCGACCATGGCGCCCAAAACCTCGGCCCCGATCAGGGCGCGTTCGGCGCGGCGGTGCAGGTATTTCGTGCGGCCTTGGGTTGTCAGCGTGCCGCGGTGGTATTCCAGATAAATCTCGCCCACCCATTTGGGCAAGGGGGTGCTTGCGCGTTCGGCGATGCTTTGGAACCATTCGGTCACATTGACGTGGCGCATCTTGGGCACCAGCGGGAAATCGGCCAACTGGCGGGTGCGCAGGATGTCTTCCTCGGTCGGGCCACCGCCACCATCGCCGCGCCCGTAGCACAAAAGCGATTCGCCGATGATCGCGCGGTCTTGGGAATTGGCCCAAGTGCCCAAGGTGGCGCGGGGGCCAAGTTCGGCGTTGTAGCCGCCTGCGGGGTTTTCAAAAGTGTGCATCGTCACCTCTGACCCATCCAAGCCCCGCCATGTGAACAGATCATGCGGCAGACGGTTCTTTTCCGACCAGTTGGATTTGATGGTGAAGACCGCACTCATCCCCGCGCCGCGCAGCAATTGTGGGATGACGGGAGAGAAGCCAAAGGTATCGGGCAACCAGCACACGGTCGAGCGTTTGTCGGTGCCAAACTGGCGGTCAAAGAAGCCGATGCCGTAAACCAGTTGCCGGATCAGCGATTCGCCGCAGGGCATGTTGGTGTCGGGTTCCACCCACATGCCGCCCAAAGGTTGCCACTGGCCTCGGGCGACTTTGGCTTTGATCGTTGCCAGCAAGGCGGGGTCATCTTGGCCGACAAAGTCGTAAAGCTGCGGGGTAGAGTGGTTGAAGCGGAATTCGGGGAAAGTGTCCGCCAGTTGGGCGACGGTGTGAAAGGTGCGCACGCCTTTGCGGCGGGTTTCCACCATGGGCCAAAGCCATGCCAAGTCGATATGGGCATGGCCTGTCAGCGCGATAGACCCTTCTTGCGGAAAGCGCGTTTGCAAGGCGCGCAGGCCCTCCCGCAGGTGATCGCGCGCGGCGATGACAGAGGCGCGGGATGTGTCGGGCAGGGGTTGTGGGGCGGTTAAGGACGGGGGCAGTTTCCAGACCGATTGGCTTTCTGCCGTGGCTGTCATCCGCGCCAGATAGCTTTGGGTTTCGGTGGGCCAGTCGAGCCGATGAAACGCCGCTTCGGCCAAGTCCATCACGGGGGCGCAGATCGCGTGGGGGTCGTTATGGTCGGGATGCGGGCGGCGGGGGAACCATTCGGGGACGGGCCAGCCTTCAACCTCGTGCCCGCCAAGGGTGCGGACCAGTTCGATGACTTGGCGCTGCATCCGGATGAAATCGTCCAGATCGGTTTCCAGCCAGACCAGTTCGGTGCGGCCCAAGGCGGCATCGCGGTTGGGCACGCCTTGTTCTACGCGGGCTACGCAGTCGGCTTCGATTGCAAAGCTACGCTCGGCTGGCCGAAAATCCATATGGGGCGGGTTCAGGCCGTGGGTTGTGGTGGTGGACCCCACCAGCCGCACCAAGCCCTCGCCGCCCAGCCACAGATGCAGGCGGGTGTCTTCCAGCGGCCAATGGGCGGGCATTTCAATCATCGGGTGGGCAAAGGGCAAAGGGTCGCCGCTGTCTTGCCAGCGATGGCCTGCGGCGATGGGTTGGCCTTGCAAGGTCCAGCGATTCAAGACCACCACCTCGCGTGCGGTCCATTGCTGCAATTCGTCTAGCCGTTTGGTCATACGGCGCAGGCGCATTTCTAGGTTGAGATAGCTGGGCATGGGATCCTCGGGCCTTTGGTGCGCTGTGACAATGCGGCGCGGCTTGCCCCAAGTCCAGCGGTGCGGGGGGCTTTGTGCTGCGCCAGTGCGAAGTTTTTGACGGCAGGAGCGGCGGGCCGGAACGCGACCCGCCCGCCCTAGTCGGGTTGCAACATATAGCCTTCGCCGCGCACGGTTTGCAGATAGCGCGGTTGGCGCGGATCGTCTTCGATCTTGCGGCGCAGGCGGGTGATTTGCACATCCACGGCGCGTTCTTGCCCGCCGCCCGGTTCTTTGGGCAGATCGCCTGCCAGCTTTTCACGCGGCACGGGGGTGCCTGCTGCGGCGGCGAACAGGCGCATCAGTTGGGCTTCGGTGGCGGTCAGGCGGATCATTCTGTCGCCACGCCACAGCTCTGCCCTGTCCAGATCATAGCGCACCTCGCCCATGTGCAAGGTTTTCGGAGGCGGTTCAACCAGCGATGCCGCCTGCGGCACGCGGCGCAGAATGGCGTTGATGCGCAGCAGCAGTTCTTTGGGTTCAAAGGGTTTGACAAGGTAGTCATCGGCCCCCGCTTCCAGCCCTTCGATGCGGTTTGACGCCTCTCCTCTTGCTGTCAGCAGCAAGATCGGCACGGCGTTGGTTTTGCGCAGGTCTTGGGTGAAGGCGATGCCATCTTCGCCGGGCATCATCACATCCAGCACCAGCAGGTCAAACTCCAGCCCCGCCAACAAGCGCCGCGCTTGGGCGGCGGTGCGGGCGGTGGTGACCAGAAAGCCGCTGCGGATCAGGAACTTTTGCAACAGGCCACGGATGCGTTCGTCATCATCCACGACCAGCAAATGGGTTTGCGGCGCACTCATGGCGTATCCTCGCGCAGGCCTTGGTAGTTGCGGCGCATTTCGGGATCCATCATCGCTTCCAGCACGGTGCGAAAGCCTTGCACGGCTTGCGGCCCTGCGGCGCGGTAGGCGGCGCGCATGCGGGCGCGTTGGGCATCCGACAGGGCGCGTTCAAGGGCGGCCCCTTTGTCGGTCAGGTGCAAACGGCGTTCGCGCTTGTCGGTCTTGCCCACCCGCGCCTCGACCAAGCCATCGTCAAACAGGGTGCGCAGCACGCGGTTCAGGCTTTGCTTGGTCACGCCCAGAATGCCGAGCAGGCTGGACACCGTCATCCCCGGCGCGCGGTGGATGAAGTGAATGGCGCGGTGATGGGCGCGGCCGTAATCCATCCCTTCCAAGATGCGGTCGGGGTCGGCGGTAAAGCCGCGATAGGCGAAGAACATCGCCTCGATCCCTTTGCGCAACTGGTCGTCAGTCAGAAAAAGCAGGCTGTCGCTGCCGGATGCATTGTCTGCCATGATGCCCCCTTGGATGGGGTGAATTTACGTCAGCCCTTCTGACATTCCAAGCGGCAAATTGGCCGGGGCCAACTACGTCAGCCTTGTTGACATTGTAAAACGCCACTGCTAGCAAAATGCCGATTTTGCGCAATATTATGTCCGAAGTGGACCTAATCGCCGCAACATTTGCAAAGGTGGAGGACGAGATGGCAGGATATGACGACCGTGACGGGTTCATCTGGATGGATGGAAAGCTGGTAGAATGGCGCGATGCCAAGGTGCATATTCTGACCCATGCGCTGCACTATGCCAG
>JBAXLX010000161.1:0-7778 GCA_037134595.1 Pseudomonadota bacterium | reverse complement strand
TATGCCGGATCCTCAGCCGGCACTTGGGCAAAGGCGGCAATGGCCAGATCATGTTGGCCCAACGTGTCCAAAACGCGTGCCGACATCAAAACTGATTCGACATGGTCTGGCCGCAGAGCTGTCGCAAGGCGGGTGTTCATCAGCGTGAAGGTGTCATTGGACTGGCCGGCGATCAGAGTAGACAAGGTGAAAAACGCCTCGGCCATGCCGTCTTGCGGGGTTTGGGCGACATCAAAGGCGATCTTGTCGCCCTGCGCCAGCCGAAGCTTGATCGCCGCCATTCCGGCGTCAAGCGCAGGGCCATAAACGCGGTCGATCAAGGCGATCGCCTCGCCCCCACGATCAAGCTGCGACAAGATCTGCACCTGTGCCAAGACGCCTCGGCGCAGACCGACGATGGCCTTGGCCTCGGGGCGGGCAAAAAGGCGGGCGGCGCCTTCAAAGTCGCCGGTCTGGGCCAGCGCGAGGGCCTTGTGATACAGCCCAAAGGCCGCCATTTCGGGTGTTGCGATCATTGTGTCAAACGTGTCGTTGGCCTGCGACATCTTGCCGCTGCCGACCTGCGCCCAGCCAGTGACCAAGCCATCCATCAATTTGCCGATGGTGGCACCGCGCGCCTGATCTTGCAAGATCGCGGCATAATCGCCGTGCAGAACATCCTGTGTCACAAGAACCATCCGGGCCAATTGACTGACCGAGCCGGCCTGATCCAAAGCCCGCGCCAATTTTGCGGCTTGGGTGATCTGCCCCAGCGCCACATCGGCCACCAAGGCGGCCTGCATCAGATCGGGGTTGGTCGGATCGGCCTGCAGGGCTGTTTCGTACCACTGCGCAGCCCCGGCAAAGTCGTTTTGCGCCGCCGCCGCCCGTGCCGCAAGGTAAGCCCCCGCAGCATCCTTCTGCCCGAGCGCGTCCCGCGGCGGCTCTTTGGGGGTGGTCGCTGCCAAGGCCGGGCAGGCCAATGCCGCCACGACGCAGACCAGCGCAAAGGTTTCGATCAAACGTGGCATTCAAGGCTCCTGCGGCGATCAGGGTAGGCTAAAGCGATGCGCGCCCAAGGGCAATGCGGGGCAGCGACAATCCGCGCCCCGCGCCATGACGTTTGAGTGAGCCGCCTGCGTTACATATTGGGATAGTTCGGCCCGCCGCCACCCTGCGGCGTGGTCCAGGTGATGTTCTGGCTGGGGTCCTTGATATCGCAGGTTTTGCAATGGACGCAGTTTTGAAAGTTGATCTGGAAGCGCGGGTCTTTGCCGGCTTCGGTGACCACCTCGTAGACCCCCGCCGGACAATAGCGCTGCGCGGGTTCGTCGTAATCGCGCAGGTTGATCGCAATCGGCACCGAGGGATCGCGCAGTTTCAGATGCGCGGGCTGGTCGGGGTCGTGGTTGGTGGCCGAGAAAGAAATGTTGGTCAGCCGGTCAAACGACAGCACGCCGTCTGGCTTTGGGTAGTCGATGGGCTTGAATTTCGCCGCAAGCCCCGTGGCCTTGGCATCGGTTTTGCGGTGCTTCAGCGTGCCAAAAGCGGTCATCCCAAAGGTGTTCAGCCACATATCCAACCCGCCGCCCAGCAAGGATGCCAGCAGCCCATAGTTTGACCACAAGGGCTTGACGTTGCGCACCTTTTTCAGATCGCGCCCGATGGCACCGCCGCGCACATCGGCCTCATAGGCGGCCAGCTCGTCGCCCCTGCGCCCCGCGCTGATCGCGGCAAAGGCCGCTTCGGCTGCGGCCTTGCCCGACAGCATGGCGTTGTGATTGCCCTTGATGCGCGGCACGTTCACCAAGCCCGCCGTGCAGCCCAAAAGGGCCACACCCGGTGCCACCATCTTGGGGATCGATTGCCACCCGCCTTCCGAAATCGCCCGCGCGCCGTAAGCCACCCGTTTGCCGCCCTTAAGCAGATCGGCCACCATCGGATGATGCTTGAAGCGCTGGAATTCCATATACGGATACAGATGCGGGTTTTCGTAGTTCAGGTGCACCACAAAGCCGACATAGACCTGATTGTTTTCCAGATGATAGATGAACGACCCCCCACCCGCGTTTGACCCCAAGGGCCAGCCCATCGTATGGGTGACACGGCCCTCGTGGTGCTTGGCGGGGTCGATCTGCCAGATTTCTTTCATGCCCAACCCAAACTTCTGCGGCGACTTGCCCGCTGACAGATTGTATTTGGCGATCACTTCCTTGGCCAAACTGCCGCGCACGCCTTCGGACAGGAAGACATATTTGCCCGCCAGCACCATGCCGGGTTCATAAGACGGGCCGGGGGTGCCATCGGCGGTCTTGCCAAACTCGCCCGCCACAACGCCGCGCACCTCGCCGTCTGCCCCGTACACCAGTTCCGAACACGCCATGCCCGGAAAAATCTCGACCCCCAAGGCTTCGGCCTGCTGGGCCAGCCAGCGGCAGACATTGGCCATCGAGACGATGTAATTGCCATGGTTGCTCATCAAGGGCGGCATGGGCCAATTGGGAATGCGCATCTGACCGGCGGGCCCAAGGATGAAAAAGTTATCCTCTTTGACCTCGGTCTTGATCGGGGCCCCCATGCTGCGCCAGTCGGGCAGCAAAGCATCTAGCCCCGATGGGTCCAGCACCGCCCCCGACAGGATATGCGCCCCCACTTCTGATCCCTTTTCCAGCACCACCACCGACAGATTGGCATCCAACTGTTTCAACCGGATCGCTGCCGACAGGCCAGAGGGGCCTGCCCCCACGATGACCACGTCATAATCCATCTCTTCGCGTGCGATGCTGTGTGCCATGCTGATCCCCTCAAAACCCTTTGCCCGTGCTTGCCCCAACTGCGGCCAAGCGTCAACGCCACCATGGGGCTTGGCGCAACGAAAGGCCGCATTCCGGCAGCTTGGCGGCAAGAATCTGTCGCAAAGCGGGCTATCTGGCGATTATTCGCGCCCTAATCCTTGCGTGCCCCTTGCATTTTGGGCAGCACCGCGCATTGTCTATCTGAAAGCAGGGTCATGGTCCGCCAAGGGCCGTGACCTTGTTGTTTGGCAGAGTGAGGCTATGGAAAAGATTCCGTTGACGCGCGCAGGGTTCACCCTGCTGGATGACGAGTTAAAGCAGCTAAAGTCGGTGGAACGCCCCGCCGTGATCCGCGCAATTGCGGAAGCGCGCGAGCATGGCGATCTTTCGGAAAATGCCGAATACCATGCTGCGCGCGAAAAGCAGAGCTTCATCGAAGGCCGGGTCAAAGAGCTGGAAGCCGTCCTATCGCGGGCCGAGGTGATTGATCCGTCCAAGTTCACCGGCTCGGTCAAGTTCGGCGCCCATGTCGTGGTGGCCGATGAGGACAGCGGCGAAGAAAAGACCTATCAGATCGTGGGCGAGGTCGAGGCCGATCTGGAGCGCGTGCTTTTGAACATCCGCTCACCCCTCGCCCGCGCCATGATCGGCAAGGACGAAGGCGATACCGTCGAAGTGCGCACGCCGGGTGGGCAGAAAAGCTACGAAATCATCAGCGTCCGGTTTGTCTGACCACGCCTAAGGCGCAGCGCATGTTTGGCGAGGACCCAATGGCACCATCATCCTCTGAGAACGCAGGGCCCCTCACCGCCAAGTCTGACGGCGGGCGCGGTGTTGCCTTGCGGGTGTTAACCTTGGTCCTCAGCGCAGTGTGGATTGGCGCCGTTGGGCTGACCCAAGCCGCCACTTGGCAGACCGAAGCGCCGCTGGCCTTGGCAATGATCGGTGCTGTGGCGGCGGTGCCCGTCATCTTGGCATGGGTCTTAACCGACACGATGCTGCGGCTTAGGGGCGTTAAGGCGCAAAAGGCCGCTTTGCAAACCACCCTTGACGCCCTGCGCCAATCCGCCGCGCGCACGCGACCGTCGCGTCAAATCGCCCCCACGCCCTCGCAAAGTGCCCTGCCCACGGTTGCGGCGGTGGCAAGCCCCGAACCTGCGCCCGTCGACGTGACTGCCGCCTCGACCCAACCAGCTTTGGCGCTTGGGCCTCAGATAGACAGCGCGCCGGCACCCCTTTCGGCGGCAGATTGGCTGCGCGCCGTCCATTTTCCCAATAGCCCGGACGACGCCGAGGGACTGAAGTCGCTGCGTTTGGCTTTGGCCGATCACAGCGCGGCCAAACTGATCCGCTCGGCACAAGATGTGTTAACGCTTTTGGCGCATGACGGGATTTTTATGGATAACCTTGCCCCCGACCGCCCAAAGCCCGAGCTATGGCGCAAATTTGCCGCAGGCGAGCGGGGCGGTATCGTCGCAGGTTTGGGCGGGGTGCGAGACAGGTCCTGTCTGGCGCTTACGGCGGCGCGGATGCGCAACGATGTGGTGTTTCGTGACGCCGCCCATCACTTCTTGCGCAGTTTTGACAAAGCCATGGTCGCCTTCGAGCCGCGCGCCAGTGACAGCGACCTGTCCGCTTTGTCCGACACGCGCACCGCGCGGGCTTTTATGCTGTTTGGGCGGGTGACGGGAACGTTTGACTAGCGCTGAGCTTAGCTGACGCGACTGACCACGTAATGGGTTAAATCTGACAGGGTTTGGCGCAAGGGATGGTCAGGTAGGGCAGTCAGCGCATCGCGGGCTTTGGCGGCCCAAGAAAACGCCTCGTCGCGTGCAGCCGTCAGCGCACCGGTTTGGGTCAAGAGCGCCATGGCATGGTCGAAATCGCCCTCGGCCTGCTGGCCCTTTTCAATCACCCGCTGCCAGAAGGCGCGGCCTTCGGCATCGGCGGCGGCATAAGCGCGGATGACGGGCAGCGTCACCTTACGCTCGCGGAAATCATCGCCGGTGTTCTTGCCGATCTGGGCCGAAGACCCGCCGTAATCGAGCAGATCATCGGCAATCTGAAAGGCAATCCCCAAGGCATCGCCGTAATCAAACAAAGCGCGCACCTGATCTTCGGCCACGCCCGCAATCACCCCGCCCACCTCGGTTGCTGCCGAAAACAACGCCGCTGTCTTGCCGCGCACCACTTGCAGATAGATCGATTCGTCGGTTTTCAGATCTTGTGCGGCCGTCAGTTGCAGCACCTCGCCCTCGGCAATCGTGGCGCTGGCATTGGCCAGAATATCCATCACCCGCAGCGACCCCGTTTCCACCATCAGCTGAAAGCTGCGCGAGAACAGGTAATCGCCCACCAGAACCGAGGATTTATTATCCCACAGCAAATTCGCCGTGGGCCGCCCGCGCCGCTGGCTGCTTTCATCGACCACATCGTCGTGCAGCAAGGTGGCCGTGTGGATAAATTCGACCGTGGCCGCCAGCTTGATGTGGTTGTCACCCACATATCCGCACATCCGTGCGGCGGCCAAGGTCAGCAAGGGCCGCAGCCGCTTGCCCCCCGCCTCGACCAGATGGGCGGTCACTTGCGGAATGCGCGGCGCGTGGCGCGAGGCCATACGCGCGCGGATCAGCACATTCACCGCCGCCATGTCGCTGGCCAAGGCCAAGGCGAGCGTGTCTTGCGGCTTGGTGTCGATGGGGGGGGTGGCTAGGTTCATTGCAAATTCCTGCGTCTCGACATGGGGCCGATGGCACCTTACACCAGACCGATGCGCTTATTGCTTCGCACCACCGACCCGACCTTGATGGCCTTCGCCCAAGCCTTGCTTTCGGGCGAGGGTATAGCCGCCTTTGAATTGGACGTCCACATGAGCATCCTTGGCGGGTCCAGCTTTCTGTTACCCCGCCGCTTGATGGTGGCGGAGCGCGACCATTTCATGGCGCGGTCGGTTTTGGTCGATAACGATTTTCCACCCGATTGCCTGCCGCAATGACGATCGACCTGACCCATGACGCCTTTTTGTGCGGCAAACTGCACCTGTGGCAGCCCAAAGCGGGCTACCGCGCCGCCACCGATGCCGTGCTGCTGGCAGCGGCCTGTCCGGCGGTTGCAGGGCAAAGCGTGCTGGATCTGGGCTGCGGCGTGGGCGCGGCGAGCTTGTGTTTGGCAAGCCGTGTGGCGGGTTTGGTGCAAACGGGGTTAGAGCTGCAAGAGGATTACGCTGCTTTAGCCCGCAAGAATGCCGCCGAAAATGGCATAGCGTTGAGTGTGGTGACGGGCGACTTAACCGCCATGCCCGCCGCTTTGCGAGTGGGGTTTGACCATGTGATCGCCAACCCGCCGTGGTATCCGCGCGCAGGCTCGCCCTCGCCCATCGCGGGGCGCGATACGGCCTTGCGCGCCGAACTGCCCTTGGCCGAATGGGTCGCTGCGGCGTCCAAACGGTTGGAACCGGGGGGGTGGCTGACAATGATCTTTGGCACCGATGGGTTGCCAGAGGTTCTATCTGCCCTTTTCCCCCGTCTGGGCTCTGCCGTGGTCTTGCCCTTGGCCGCGCGCGACGGGCGGCCAGCCTTGCGCGTGATCTTGCGGGCGCGCAAGGGCGGGCGGGCGGCGTTTCGGCTGTTGGCCCCTTTGGTCACGCATCAAGGGGCCGTGCATGACGGCGACCGCGAAAGCTACACGCCGCGCGCCAATGCTGTCTTGCGAGACGGCGCCGATCTGTCGGCAGAGTTTGGCTGATTTGCCTAAAATGCTGCGAAACTGACTGTGAAGATTTGATGACAGACGCGGGAATTCGTGATCCACTGAAGTTCCTGGAAACTGTCATTTGAGGGTTAAGATGAGCATCTCTTCCCACGTCACCGCTTTGCAGCGCAAGCACGAACACCTCTCTGCCGCGGTCGAACTGGCCCAGCGCCAACCTGCCGCCGACGATCTGGAAATAGCCGCTCTGAAAAAACAAAAGCTGCGCCTAAAAGAAGAAATCGCCCGCCTTACGCAATAAGCGCTTTGCGGCTGGCGCGGGCGGCTAGGGCCGCCCCGCCGGTGATGGCAAGGGCCGCAATGGCCAGCATCGGGCTGGCTTTGGCTTGGCCCGTGGCGATCAGCACCAGCGTTGACAGCAAAGGGGCTGCATAAGACAGCGTGCCTAACATCTGGATGTCGCCGCGCTTCATGCCGATGTCCCATGTGAAAAACGCCATACCCACCGGCCCCAGCCCCAGCAGCGCCACGCTGGCCCAGCCCGTCAGACCCACAGGCCACAAAGTTTGCTCAAACCCCAGATGGGTCAGCGCCGACAGCGCGGCGGTGGCCAAGCAAAAGACCGTCACCGCCTCGGTCGGCACATCGCCCATCCAGCGCGACAGCACCGAATAGGCCGACCATGTCAGCGCACAGGCAAAGGCCAGCGCCAGCCCCGCAGCAGCGCCCACCTCAGCCCCTTGGCCGCCGCCCATCCCCCCGCCCAGCACAATCACCGCCGCCCCGCCAAAGGCCAAAGCCGCCCCGATCAGATGCAAAGCCCGCAGCTTTTCCCCCGGCAGCAGGCCCGACAGCAGCACAATGAACAAAGGCCAAAGATAAGCGATCAGGCCGGTTTGGGCGTAAGGTGCCAGTCGAAACGCCGTGAAATACAACAGATGATAGCCAAACAACCCCAAAGTACCAAAGGCATAGACCTTCCAACTGATCCCGCGCAGCACGCCAAAGCCGCGCCCAAAGCCCGTCCAGATCAGCCCCAGCACCCCGCCGATGCCAAAGCATAGGGTGTTGAGGAGCAACGGCGGCACGGGCGCGGTGCCGATGGTCAAAGCCGCCAGCAGCGACCACATCAAAATGGCCGAAGCTCCGATCATCGTGGCGCGGTTGCGTGGCATAGGGCCCCCCTTTTGGTTGGCCTTAACAGGCGGCAGGACAAAGAAAAGGCCCCCCGCCTCCGGGCGGCCCCCCAAAATCTGGCCTCAAGCCGCCCTTAAACCGCGAACTTGCCGCCATTGG
>JBAXLX010000160.1:0-7815 GCA_037134595.1 Pseudomonadota bacterium | reverse complement strand
CACATTTCGCTGGTGCAAAACATGAAACAGGCCAAGCTGCTCAACCCCGCAGAATTCAAACGCCTCACAGCCGTCATCGACAGCAAGCGGCACAGTGTGCGCAACCACGCAGTTGTGGCACTCAGCTTCTACGCCGGTCTGCGTGCCTGTGAAATTGCTGGGCTGCGTGTCGGGGATGTTTACGAAGCCAACGGCACAGTGCGCGACAGCTTCTATTTGCGTGCAGAGCAGACCAAGGGCAGCGACGGCAACACTGTGCTGGTCAACAAACGGTTGGCGGCTGTGCTGCGCCGCTACGCAGCTGCCAATCAGCGACACTGTGTGAAACCTGACGCAGCTTTGATCTACAGTGGCAAGGGTGGCGGCTTCTCTGCACAGACCATCGTGAACCTGTTTGCCACGCTGTACACAGCAGCAGGCATCACGGGGGCCAGCAGCCACAGCGGTAGACGGCAGTTTGTCACAGGCTTGGCGGACAAGGGCATCAACCCTCGTGTGATCCAGATCCTGGTTCGCCACCGTAATTTAAATACTACGATGATTTACATCGAGGCAGGCGAAGGCAAGCTGCGCAAGGCCATCGAAATGGTAGAGTGAATTGGTCAGCCCAATACACTATTATAGTGTATAAGCGGGTATAGTGTATAAGCGGGCATTCGAGATTGTCCTGTTTGATGCTCAAAGACTGGCAATACCATGCAGGCCCAAGCACTTGGCGCTGAGGCCCAGCAACGCTACCCCTTCTTGGGATCTTTGTCCTTCTTCGACCCACTCAGCCTGTCCGCCGCGGCCCGCGCATCAAAGTGAAAGTAGCTGCGCTGAAGCATGGCCAGGCTGGTGCCCATGTTGTCAGCCAGTTCCTGTGCATTGCGCTCATCTTGCACCTGCCTGGTGGCATAGCTGTGGCGGCAGCTGTAGATGCCACGATTGCGCCCTGTCTTGGGATCCCGCCCGACCATGTGACAGCCTGCCGTCCAGCGGACGCTGCCTACGACCCGCACAAATGCTCCGATGCTTTTGCAAAGCCGGTGCAGCAGCACTCATTCCCTCCGCAGGATTGCCAAGCCTTGAGCAAGGACCGCGCGCGCAAGGGTGCGCTGGGGGCCTCAAAATACCTAAGCCTTGCCACATCGATATCCTGCACGCCATCCCCAACACGAACGTCATGCAACAGTTCCGACGCACGAAGATTTGCGCACCAGATCTGTGATCTGTTGCATGGTCCACCTAAGACATCCTGAAATACGCACGAATGGCCGAATTGCGCTATTTCAAGGGGGAACCGTGCAATTGGACCAATCGGTCAGGGTCCAAGGTCCATGCCGCCATGGAACCGGGATAGAGCATGACATAGGGCAACTGCGCCACTTCCGACAGGGCAAACCAATCTAATGAGCTCCACAGCCCAACATTGCAGAAGGTCACGATCGGCCTGTCTGCTGGAATATGGGCCGCCTGCATCAGATCGCGGATTGCAGCGGGCTTTGCGAATTGCCCTTGATACAGCGCCGAATGGGGCAGGTTCCAAGCGCCGGGAAGGGTTCCGGCCCGCGCCACAAGGCCCACCTTGCGCTTGCCGAGATATTCAGCCGCCGAACGCGCATCAATCAGAGTGATCTGGCCCAGCCGAGCAGAAACTTCGCCGGTCGAAATGGCCAATTCAGGGCGGGGATGGGGCGTAAACGCTGCGGCATGGGGGATGGTCGGGCCTAGAACCACCGGCAGACCCGCAGCCACCCAAGCCACCTCGCCGCCATCAAGAATGCTGACATCGGCGTGGCCCAAGGCTTTTAAAACCCAATAGGCCCGCGTCGCCTTTGCAAATTCGAAATCGTTGATCCCATCCGAAACCAAGACAACGCGCACCTCATCAGACACACCCAAGGTGCCTAAGGCCGGGACAAGGATCTGTGCGGGAGGCAGGCCATCGGCGGGGGGCTGCCAGCCAAAGCTTGCAAAGGGCGCGCTGACGGCCCCTTCGATATGCCCAAAGGCAAATGTCGTAGCATCGCTATCGGGGTCGCGGACATCGACAATCAGCAGATCAGGGTCATGCAGATGCGCCTGCAGCCATTCCGGATCGACCAACGGCATGACAACCGCGACCTCTGCCCTAGCAGGCGCCGCCACCATGGCCAAGCAAAGGCTAAGCCGTTTGATCAATAGCCATGCTCCACGCGGTAAGCCTCGGCTACCTTTAGCATCGCAAGGCCACCTTGGGTCCAAGCGTTCAAGAGAAGCTCTTCTTGCGGAGTGCGACCCTTTTTATGCACCAAGAGATCGGCCATGCGCAAGTCTTGGTCAACTTGAACCAAAATGAGACGCACGGCCGCCATATCCTCGGGCGAGGGCGTAATGCCGGCCGAGCCGAGCCCCCCCGCCAAACAGGCCTGCAATTCGCCCATCAAGGAAACAGCTTCCTGCAAATCTTCTTCGACCGTTACCGCATAAAGCGGGGTGGCGCCAAGGGTCAACCGCTGTTTCAGCATCACTTCGAAGTCAGTGCCAGCAATCGAATGCGTTCTGGCATGAATACGGCGTAAAGCAGCGATGGCACTGGGGCGACATATAGTGTTGTGCACTCGGGTCTTGCCCTTAACTCCCTGCAATTCCAGATAGACCCGGCCTTTTTCCTCCCAAACATGCACTTGCCGCCAGCGCAGGTTTTCCGCCTCAGTGCCGTGTCGGATGCCGCTGTTGGCAAGCACGATCACATAGTCCCAAAGCAACATACGCATATCGCGTGACTTCTGGGTGTGAACAGTGTCGTCCTTGGCCCAATTCGGCAGTTTTCGCACCAAAGACCGGTAAGCATCCAAGTCGAAATCTGGTCTGCGCTCACCGTCATCGCCAGCATTGACCAAGATCGGGATTTTGCTCTTGCTCATGTAGCCGCGATTGACCGCTTCCTCGAACACACGGTTCAGCGCAGTATTGTGCGTGGTGATGGTGCTGGCTTTGGGTTCGCGTTTCATTTTCGTGGCCCGCCAAACCGCAAATTCTTTCAGTTCAGTAAAGCTGACGTTGTTTACGTGTTTTGTCCCAAAGAACGGTATCAGGTAGGTTTCAATCGCAGTGATGTAGTCCTTGAACACCTTCTTGCCCACGCCAGCCTCCAGCTGCTTGCGCAGATCGGCGACCACCAACGCCGCAACGGCGTCAAATCGTTTGGTCACGATTGGCAGGTCGTGCTTGTCCTTGAATTTGTATTCCAAGTACAGGTCTTTAGCCGCAGCTTTGGCTTCGGTTAGCTGCCGACACCGGGTGGTGACCCGTACCCAACGATCACCAATTTTGAATGCTGCCTGCCATGCGCTGCTGCCACCGCGTCGTGTCAGCCGCACATCGCCGTCCAGTACCGTCTCTGTGGTTGGGCTGAGTTTGGCCATCGCGCATCCTATCTGTCAGAGCCAGCCTAGGGCCGGAGGGCGGCTGTGTCGACACCGGCCAGTGCCTGAGTTTTCCTGATTTCAGCCAGTTTCCTGCCGTCATTGATAAATAAACGGACAAGGAACGAACTGAATTGACCCCGAATTTCATCTATCAACGCGAGCTTTACCGATACCTGCTGGACAGAGACTGGGATGTCTTTGGCACCCTGAAATTCCAGTCAGGCAGCAGGATTTCATTCATTCGCGCCCACGTGCAGTTGCGCCACTTTTGGAACCAACTGGACCGCGTAGTCTACGGCAAGGCGGCAGAACGTGGTTGTCGGGTAAACCGTTGGTGCTTTGCCCATGCAGGCAGTCTCAGCGACAACTATCACGTGCATTTCGTTGCTCTGGCACAAATCGACGTGCTGGAATTCTGTGCGCTGGCCAACACGCTGTGGACAAAAACCAGCCCAGCAACCGCTGGCATAGACCAGAACTGGATCACCCCAGTTTCGTATCCCAACCGGGTAGCAGGCTACGTGACCAGAGAAGTCTGGAAACTGGGTCCAGCAAGTTTCGACACCCAGATCAGCGCAGATACTGGTGTAACATACCAAAACACACCGGAACGGGTACGGGCGCAGAGATTGCGCATCGCCCGCGCTATTTCAGCCAACGAGCGGCAGGCTGCACTGGATGCCCTCACACAGCACAGAGCTAGCACTCTGCTACGCCTTGCACTCCGCGAACAAAAACTGAGTGGCAAAGCCACCGGCAAGTAGTCGGGTACGGAGGAACCCTTGCGATTACAAGAGGTTGCGAGGATCGCACCAAATCCTTGTCATGACCGTCAATTGAAACTGAAAAGGCTCACAGGGATCGGGTCAAAGACGAAGACAAACAAACTCATCAGGTTCAGGATCTGGCAGGGGAAGACGACAGGGCGTGATGCTGAAGACCCGCACTTGGCAAGAGACCGATGGGTCTGATGCAGAACCCTGTGTTCACACAGCAAAAGCGGATACTTTTTTACACCAGCATACCCAAACACCGCCCCATCCATCAGCACGTGCTCGTCGGATTTCAGTTTTGCCATGCTGCCCACTTCATGGCAAAACATTGTTTGTGCGTTCAAAAGGTCAGCCGATCTAGTGGCACGTTGTGTTCTATTCGCTCATCACTCTCACCGGCACACATAGCCGATAGCCGACGCCACGTATGGATTGCACCACAGGTGCAGGCGCACCGCAGGCGATGAGTTTCTTGCGCAAACGACCGAGTTTCACTTCGAGATTTTCTTTGGACAGTTCTTCCCCTTGGCCGAGATGAGCTGCAACTTGCCAGTGTTCTAGGCTTTGTTGTGCCGCTCGGGCGAAGGCCGCAAGGAGAACTTGTTCCGCCTGTGTGACACGCGCCGAATGCGTTGGCCCCGATACCTGCATGCGCAAAGGATGCAAAACGAGTGACCCTTCTGCGTCTCGGTCGACTTCGACCCGTCGTTGAGCAAACCCAAGTACGACGGCGCGAAGCTCCTCTAAGGACACAGGCTTGGTCAAATAGATGTTGGCACCTGACGCATAGCCATCAATGCGATCCGCCACGCCAGACCGCGCAGAGACAATAACGATGCCAACGCTGGGTTCAGATTTGCGGATTCGCGTTGCCAGACTTATGCCGTCTTCCCCGGGCAAGTTGAGATCGACGATGTACAAGTCAGGCACGAAGCCAACTGGCGTGTCGTCAACGTCTTCCGCCATCGCAACGCCTACGGCTTCATGGCCATCTTCGGTTAGGACGCGACATATTGCTTCACGGAAGGCGTCGTAGTCTTCTATAACCATAATGCGCAACGATTTCATCGTGGCACCAACACAGTGAAGATGGCTTGCTGCGCTTCGTTCGGTAGGTTGTCTTGTGTATAAGTAATAGTGCCCCCAAAAGCATGGACCCAACTGGACACAAGAAACAGCCCCAGTCCTGATCCTGGCTGTCGATGCGCGCCTTTGGCACGATAGTACTTTGTGAACAGTCTTTCGGGGTCGGGTGGGCCTGCGATCCCAATCTCATTCACGATACGGAACTGCACTTTCTCTTGGCCGGCGACGACTTGAGAGGTCAACGCCATTTGAATCTCTGAACCCGACCTGCTGTACTTGGCTGCATTGTCCAGTAGGTTCTCGACAATCAGCTTCAGCAAGCCCGCATCCGAAACGACCATCTGCGGTGAAGGGCAGTCTATTGCCAGCCTGTCATGCGCAGTGTGCTTTTCCGCCACTCGCCGTAAAAGGGCCGACAGATCGAACGCGGTCTTTGCGACTTGCATCCGCCCACTGTCGAGCCGCTCGCTTTGCTCTACGCGGTCAATCACGTCAGCCATATCCCGCACGGCCTTGCGCATGGTGACTGCGCTTGCAGGATCGGTTACGGCCAACAATTCGATCACCGACAAGGGGTTGCGCAATTCATGCATTAGCATCGACAAAAAACGCTCTTTCTCGATGCGTCGACTGGTTTCTTGGCGCAGTTCAGCTTCCTTGACCTTGACCAAGTGCAGCGCCTCTTTTGCCAAAAGGTCACGCTGTCGGCTGCGGACGGACAAGACAGCAAATAGCGTGATGGTTGAAATCAATGTGTGTAGGAACACGATTTTGAACAATGGTACGCTGGATTGAAGAACATTTTGATACATTAACTGCGGAACAACGACGACGACGGCCATGACGAAAAAACCGCCGCGTAACAACACGATCAATGTTCGGCCAAAGGGTTTTGCCGAGCCGGCCCGTGCCGAAAAAGCAAAAGCTGACATCGCCAGCATCTGAAGGGCCGCGGTTAATGACCCTAATTGCAGCGCGGTCTGAGTTTGGCCCAATGCCACAAGGGGCAAAGTTATGGCCGGCATACACTGCAAGACATAAATGCCCCGCCGTAGCCCACGCAATCCGCCGAATTTAGAAATCAGGCGAACGTCAAAGAACCCTGCAAAAGACGCAACCGTGCAACCTACGACAGTGTAAATGATCTCTCTCGTCTCGGCACCAAGGCTGCCTGACAAAAAGAAGCGCAATGAACCATAGACAATAAAGAGGTGAGCTAATGAATATAACTGTCGGAGCGCGAAAAGGCCATAAAGATGGTCCCGACGCAGGCCCCATGCCACAAGGCTCCACAGGCAAAATCCAAGTATGAATGCAAAGTATACAGCAACAAGACCAGCATTCACAACGCTGTTATATTCCGCCACCTCGAGCGGCTCCACCGCTATATCGGCCGTCAGAGTAGTTGTGGTCAAGATGCGCAAGAAAACATCTCTGCTTCTTGTCAAAGACGGCACTATAAAGCCGTTTTCAAGCCCAATGTGGTTTATTTCGGCCAACGGAACGTCGCGTCCGCTAAGGATTGGCGGGGCCGCAACACCATTCAATTCGGGGTCGTAGAGTTCCACTTGGCGCAGAAACATCGGCCTAACAACAATTGCAAGTTTCCCGCCGTCTGATTGGCCAGCAATGGTCAGTTTTATCCAAAGGGCGTGGGGGACGTATCCTTGCGCGATGGAGCCCTCGAACTCGGTAAAACTGGCTCGTTGGGCTTGTGCAAGTGAAACACTACGTCCCTTGTCCACCCAATAGGACTCCCTAACGATTAAACTTTCGTCCGCGAAAGCTACAAATGCCAACCAAAGTTGGACAGCCGCCGCCATAATCATTATCGCGATTGTCCTCATTTAGGTCTGTGCGGTGCTCTGGGTGTTGGGTTGTGTTGGGTTTCAATAAAGCGACTGTGCTATTTCGTGTCTCGCTATCGATCGGTAACCTGAATCGATGAAAACACAACTGAAACCTTAAACGACGGAAAACCAAAAATGGCGAATAAAAAAATGCTTTGCGCGGTAAGCGTAGTGGCTATCTTTGCTGCGAACTCAGCATTTGCTGAAACAGCCCACGAAGTGATCACCCACGCTCATGGCGCAAGCGAGCATGCCCATTTGTTTGCTGAGGCAACAGATCTGCAGTTCGACGCCTATAATCACCTCATCGATGAAGCGATCAACATGATCGAACAAGCGAATGAAGCTGCCGAAGCAGGCGATTTTGCTGGTGCAAAAGAAGAGATGATCGATGCCGTTCTCGCGATGAAGGCGATCCATGAAATCAGCGAAGCGATTGCGGTCAGCGCTGCTTCGACCCATGCCTACGCGGAAGAGGCCCATATGTTGGCTGAAAGCGCCGCCGCCCTGAACAAGGCTTCGCTTGAAGCTGACGCGGGTGACGCACATCTGATGGCTGCCGCTGTGGAACTGGCCCATGCCGACAAAGAGGCTGGCCACGCTGACGCTGAAGCAGAAGTTGCACAAAAGGCAACCGAGGCTGCACATGCCGCCGCCGAAGCTGCTCTGGCCGCTGCTGAAGCCGTAGCCGCTGCTGAAGGCGAAGCTGCACAT
>JBAXLX010000159.1:0-7824 GCA_037134595.1 Pseudomonadota bacterium | reverse complement strand
CAATCAAGGTGCCGATAATGTCGTGGACATCCCCGCCCGAGCAGAAGTTGCCGCCATTGGGCGCAAAGATCACCACGTCGACATCGTCGGCATAGACCAGATCGCGAAACAGGTCGCGCAGCTCGCGGTAGCTGTCGAACGTAAGGGGGTTCTTACGTTCTGGCCGGTTCAGGCGCAGGGTGGCGATGCGGTTGGACACTTCCCACAGAAAATGCTGCGGTTTGCGGTCGGCGAGGTTCATTTCGATCCCATCCTTTTGAGAATATCGGTCAATATATCCAGATCGGCTTCCGACAAGTTGGCAAAAAGCCGGCCCACCTCGGCCTCGTGCTGGGTGGCCAGCCCCTCGAATTGGCGCAAGCCTTCGGGGGTAAGGGCGACAAACACCGTGCGCCGGTCGGTTTCTGACGGGGTGCGCCGCACCAGACCGTCGTTTTCCAAACGGTCCACCACGGTCGTGGCATTGCCGTTTGACACCAGCAGCATCCGCGACAGTTCTGACATCGTCACCCCCTCGCGCCGCCGATACAGGGCTGCCATCACATCAAAGCGCGGCAAGGTCGTGTCGTGCTGCACCCGCAGAAATTCGCGCAGGTGCGATTCAGCGGCGCGGGTGACGCCCAACAGGCGGATCCACATTTTAAGGCGGCGTTTGGACAAAGGGTCGCTCACACCTCGCCCCCTGCGATCACGATGCTTTGGCCGTTCACCCCCTGCGACGCCGGCCCGCACAGATACAGCGCCGCCGCCGTCACCTCTGACGGGGCAAATAACCGGCCCTGAGGGTTCAACCCCTCAAGGGCTGCCTTGGCCTGAGCGGGCGAGCGGCCTGTTTTTTCGCTGATAATACGGATGGAGTGGTCGGTCATCTCGGTATCCAGAAAGCCCGGACAAATCGCATTCACCGTCACCGGCCCTTTCGCCACTTCCAGCGCCAAAGAGCGCACCAGCCCCATCACCCCATGCTTGGCCGCCGCATAGGGGGCGACCTTGGCATAGCCTTTCACCCCTGCGGTGGAACAGACGGCCACCAACCGCCCCCAGCCCGTCATCTGCCGCAAGCCTTCGCGAAAGGTCAGGAAAACGCCTGTCAGGTTGACGGAAAGCATGGCGTTCCACTGGTCAAGGCTGGTTTTGTGGAACGGGGCCGAATCCGCTTGGCCTGCGTTGGCAATCACAATGTCCACAGGCCCCGCTTGCATGAACAAACGTTCCACAGAGCCTTCGTCCGTCACATCGCAGCCCAAGGCGCTTATCGCAGAATGCTGCGCAGCAATTTTGGCCAAAGCGTCCAGGCGGCGGCCACAAATCACCACCTTGGCCCCCGCTTTGGCAAAGCCAAGCGCAAGGTCAGCCCCCGCGCCTGACCCGCCGCCGGTGACCAGAACCCGCTTGCCGTTCATACCCGCGCCACCTCGACCGATTTGAACAACAGGCGCATAGCTTGATCGCGGCCCGCAAGGTAAGGCAAGGGCCAAGGTGTGGGATCGCCCGCTTTGATCGCCTGATGCAGGGTCCAATAGGGGTCGGCCAGATGCGGGCGGGCAAGGCAGACAAGGTCGGCGCGCCCGGCCAGCAAGATCTGGTTGACCTGCTCGGCCTCGGTGATGTTGCCCACGGCCATGGTGGCCAAGCCCGCCTCGTTGCGGATGCGGTCGCTGAAGGGGGTTTGGAACATGCGGCCATAGATGGGCTTGGCGTCAGGGCTGGTTTGGCCCGCCGACACGTCGATGATATCGGCCCCCGCCGCCGCAAACATCGCGGCAATTTCGACCGCTTCGGCCCCCGTCACCCCAGCCTCACCCACCCAATCGCTGGCCGAAATGCGCACGGCCATAGGCTTTTGCCCCGGCCATTCGGCGCGCATGGCGGCGAAAACTTCCAGCGGGTAGCGCATGCGGTTTTCCAGCGAGCCGCCGTATTCATCGGTGCGCTGGTTCGACGTGGGGCTGATAAAGGACGAGATCAGATAGCCATGCGCTGCATGCAGTTCGATCATGTCAAAGCCGCAGGTCTTGGCCATTTCGGTGGCTTTGACGAATTGCAACAGCACCTTATCCATATCGGCGCGGTCCATTTCCTTTGGGGTCGCGTTTTGTGCTGTCCACGGAAGGGCCGAAGCACTCATCACCGGCCAGTTGCCATGGGGCAGGGGGGCGTCCCCCTCCAGCCAGCCAACCTGCGTTGACCCTTTGCGCCCGGAATGGCCGATCTGGCAGCAGATTTTGGCCTGCGTTTCGGAGTGGATGAAATCGACAATCCGCTTCCATCCGGCCTCGTGCTTGGGGGTGTACAGGCCGGGGCAGCCGGGGGTGATGCGGCCATGGGCCGAGACACAGGTCATCTCGGTATAGACCAGCCCTGCGCCGCCCTTGGCGCGTTCGGCGTAGTGGATGAAATGCCAATCCCCCGGCACGCCATCAACCGCCTTATACTGCGCCATGGGGGAAACGACGATGCGGTTGACCAGCGCCATGTCGCGCAGGCGGAAGGGGGCGAACATCGGCAGGCGACCGGGTTCGCCGCCGGCCTGCTCTTGAAACCAATCCTCGGCCTGACGCAGCCATTTGGGGTCACGCGCGCGCAGGTTTTCATGGCTGATGCGCTGGCTGCGCGTCAGCAGGGAATAGGCGAATTGCAGGGGGGGCAGGTCAAGGTAACGCTCCACCTCTTCGAACCACTCCAGCGAGTTGCGGGCGGCGGATTGTAGGCGCAACACCTCGACCCGCCGCTCGTCTTGGTAACGTTCAAAGGCACCCTGCAGCGTGGGTTCGGAATGCAGATATTCCGCCAAGGCAATCGCACTGTCAAAAGCCAGCCGCGACCCCGACCCGATCGAGAAATGCCCCGTCGCCGCCGCATCGCCCATCAGCACGATGTTTTCATGATACCACCGCGCGCAGATCACACGGGGAAACTGCATCCACACCGCCGACCCGCGCAGATGGGCGGCGTTCGACATCAGCGCATGGCCGCCCAGGTGCTTGGCAAAGATACGCTCGCAGGTGGCAATCGTTTCCTCTTTCGACATAGCGGCAAAGCCAAGCCTGTCCCAAGTGTCGGGCAGGCATTCAACGATGAAGGTCGCGGTGTCTTTGTCGAACTGGTAGACATGGGCCCAGACCCAGCCATGTTCGGTTTTCTCGAAGATAAAGGTAAAGGCATCGTCGAACTTGGCGTGGGTGCCCAGCCAGACGAATTTGCATTTGCGCGTGTCGATGTCGGGCTGAAACACCTGCGCATAATCGCGCCGCACGACAGAGTTGATACCGTCGGTCGCCACGACCAGATCATAGTCGCGGCGATACTCTTCGGCGGATTTGAACTCTGTCTCGAACTGCAACTCCACGCCCAATTCGCGCGCCCGCGCTTGCAGCAAGATCAACATCGCCTTGCGCCCGATGCCCGCAAAGCCGTGCCCGCCTGAAACGGTGCGCGTGCCGTTGTGCACCACGGCGATATCGTCCCAATAGGCAAAGTTGGCGCGGATCGCGGCGGTCGAGACGGGGTCGTTCTTCTCCATCCGGCTGAGCGCGTCATCCGACAGCACCACGCCCCAGCCAAAGGTGTCATTGGCGCGGTTGCGTTCCAGCACCGTGATCTGGTGGGCCGGATCGCGCAGCTTCATCGAGATGGCAAAATACAGACCCGCAGGGCCACCGCCCAAGCATAGAACCTTCATGGCCATTCCCCTTTGTCGTGTTGGGTTAAAGATGCACCTGCGCCAAACAATTTCAAGTTTAAAGTTTTCTGTCTTGAAGTTTTCCGCCGACCGGCGAAGATGGCGATATGGATCTGATTGTTGACACCCTTGCAGGCTACACCCGCTTGACCCTGAACCGGCAAGCGGTGCGCAATGCCCTGAACACCGCGCTTCTGGCGCAGATCGCGGATGTTCTGGCGCAGCTTGCCACCGACCCCGCCTGCCGTGCTGTGGTGATAACAGGCGCCAACGGCAACTTCGCCGCCGGTGCCGACATTGCCGAGATTGAAACCAAAACCGCAGCCCAAGCCGCCAATGATCCGCGCAAGGCCCATTGGGCCACCATCCGCGCCTTTCCCAAACCGCTGATCGCCGCCGTCGAAGGCTTTGCTTTGGGCGGCGGGTTTGAACTGGCCCTGATGGCGGACATGATAGTTTTGGGCCCCACGGCCAAACTGGGCCTGCCTGAAACCAACCTTGGCCTGATCCCCGGCGCAGGCGGCGGGCAGCGGTTGCTGGCACTGGCAGGCCGCGCCCGCGCCTCTCGCATGATCCTGACCGGAGAGGTGATTGACGCCGAAACAGCGCTGTCTTGGGGCATCGCCGCCTATTCCTCTGCCACCCCCTTGGCCGAGGCTGAAACCATCGCCGCCCGCCTCGCCCACCGCGCGCCCCTCGCGCTGATGGCCGCCAAACGCGCGCTGATCGCAAGCGAAGCGGCTTTGGCCTTTGCAGCCGAACGCGCAGAGTTTGAAGCCTTGCTTGACAGCCAAGACAAAGCCGAAGGCATCCGCGCCTTTCACGAAAAGCGCAAACCAGCGTTCAAGGGGGAATGATGATCATCGGGGTTGTCGGCTTGGGCACCATGGGCCTTGGCATCGCACAGGTCTTCGCCGCCGCAGGCTACACGGTGCTGGCCACCGATGCGTTTGAACCCGCCCGCGCCAGCGCCGCACACCGCCTGCGCGCCAGTCTGGAACCGCGCGTGGCCAAGGGTGCGCTTACCCAAGAGGCGCTGGACGCGATCTCGTCGAACCTGCACATCGTCCCAACCCTGCAAGACCTGTCCCCCGCAGCGCTGATCATCGAAGCCATTGTCGAAACCCTGCCCGCCAAGCAAACGCTTTTCGCGGCACTTGCGGCTTGCATTTCTTCCCAAACCATCCTTGCCACCAACACCTCGTCCCTGTCGGTCACAGCCATCGCCCAAGGGCTGCCGCATCCCGAACGGGTGCTGGGCCTGCACTTCTTCAACCCCGCGCCCGCGATGAAACTGGTCGAGCTTGTCGCCCACACAGGCACCGCCGCCCAAGCGCTAACGCTGGCGCGTCAGGTGACCGAAGCTGCCGGCAAAACCGTCATCCCCTGCCCCGACAGCCCGGGCTTCATCGTCAACCGCTGCGCGCGCCCCTTTTACGGCGAGGCACTGGCGCTGTTGGAAGAAGGCCGCACCGCCAGCGACATCGACGCCGCCATGCTGGCCGCAGGTTACAAAATCGGCCCCCTGTCGCTGATTGACCTTATCGGGGCAGATATCAATCTTGCCGCCACCCAAAGCCTGCAAGCCGCCCTAAACCACCCGCGCTACCATGTCTTCGAACCGCTCAAAGCCCAAGTCGCCGCAGGCCACCTTGGGCGCAAATCCGGCCAAGGCTTCCTCTTCCCCGCCCCCCCCGGCCCGCCGCCCCCCGATGCCAAAGCCATCGCCCTGCGCATCGAAGCCACCCTCGCCAACGAGGCCGCTTGGCTTTTAGCCCAAGGCGGTGTGACAGCCCAAGGCATCGACCAAGCCCTTAAACTCGGCCTGAATTTCCCGCGCGGCCCCTTTGAAATCACAGCCCAACACGCAGCCGCCACCATCGCAGCCACCCTATCCGCGCTTGAATCCAACGCCCCCGCACATCTTAAAACCCGCTACCTGCCCCCAAGCTAAAGCCTTTCCCCTTTCATACTTGCCCAAATATCCCGGGGTGCGGGGCAGCGCCCCGCTTTTTCACGCAAAACTGCGGATCGTGGCCAAGGCCCCGGCCAAAGCCTTGCCCTCTTCATCCTTCAACGCCGCTTCGCGCAAACGGCGCACCCAATCGGCGGCATCGTCGCGCTTGGCGACCAAGGCCGCCCCCTGCAGCACAAGGTCAAATTTCGACAGACCCCGCGCATGGGTGTCGGAATAGCCCTTCACCAAGCGGCGACATTTGATCACCTCGACCGCCAGATCGTAGCGCGGCAGATAGGCCAGCGCGGTGGCAAGCCAGCCCTCCATATGCGCCACCTCTTGCGCATGCCGCAGCGTGCGCAGCCGCCAGAACTTCATGCCCCCCAACAGGTACAGCGTGACATAGGCCGCCAACCCATCGGTGCGCAGATGCCGCCCTTTGGAAAACCACCGCTCCAACCGGGCCATCCAACGGGCACTCCCCAGCACCCGCTGCCCCCAGCGCACCGGCAACATCCCCGCGATCTCTTCGGCGCGCGGATGCATGAATTCGGTCAGGTGCAGCAGGTTGCCGTCCTTCACCCGCATCTCTTTGGCGATGCGCGCAAACCTTGGCCCGCGCGTCTTCAAATCCGCCACGCGGATCACATCATCATAGCACATCGCATTGGCAATATACTTGGCCGCCGCCACCGACAGCGCAAACCCCTGCGGGGCGGTATCGTGCGCCAGAACCCCTTCAACCCGCGCCAGATAGGCGGCCCCATAGGGCAGGTCCTGAAAATCCACCACCTTTTGCAAGCCAGCCTGCGCCATTTCTGCCACTGGCGCGGGCATTGCTTGCACCCGAGCGGTCAGGCTCGCCCACTGTGCCATCAACCGCGCAGGCCCTTTCACGCTTGGTGCGGCGGGTGCCTTGGCCACCGTCACCTCAGGCACCCCGCCCTCGCCCCGCGCCGCCGCATAGGCCGCGCCAAAGGCCCGAAGCGAGCCTTCGATCCCCTTGCCGCCCTTGGCAATCGCCGCCTCAAACCCCGCCCGTGGAAAGGGCAAGACCCCAGACCCCGCCAAGGCCCCAAACAACGCGGCCGAGATCACCGACCCGTTCTGCACCGCCAGCCTTTCAAAATCCGCCGCGATAAACCGCTTGGCCATCAACCCCGCTGCGGCCATCACCTCATCGGAATTGGCAATCCCATTGCCCGGTTCCATCTTTTCCGACACCGCCAAAGCGCGGTGGGTCGAAGCGATCAGCGTCGTGCGTTCAGGGGTGACAAAGCCGCGCAGAATGGCGCGGCCCGCCTCCATCATCTCGGCGGCGATCATGATATCGACATCCCCCGCCGCAGGCATCAGCGAAAAGATCGGCACCCCGCCCGAGGCCGGGGCCATCTCAATATAATAAACCGTCGCCCCCGTGCGCTGCGACACCCCCGCGACCGAGGTCGCCTGTGCCGCATAGCCATGCGCGCGGGCGACATCCTCGATCCATCCCGTCAGAACACCGCCCCCCTGCCCCCCCACAGCCAGCACGGCCAGCTTGATGATCTGCGACAGGTTCGGGTCCATCGGCGCGGGCTGAAAGGTCATGCTGTACCTGCAAAAACCAAGCGCCGCGCGGCGCGGCGCGCTTGCAGCCAGCCGATCACACGGGCGCGTACCCCCGCCCAACGCCGCTCGAACGCCGAAGGGTTATGCACCACATCCGCACGGTAAAAGCTGGGGCACAGCACGGCGGCATCCGCCACCTCGCCACAATTGCCGCAGCCGACACAGCTTTGGTCAATCGACGCCACGGGGTCATCGCGCAGCGGATCGTCCAGCGTCTTAAGCCCCAGCGAGGGGCAGCCCGACAGCCGGATACACGCGTGATCGCCGGTGCAAATGTCTTCATCCACGCCAAAACGTGGCGCTTCCACGCGCCGCCCTTCCTTGATCGCCGCCGCCGCCAGCGGCTTTTCGCGGCGCTGTTTGTTCAGCATACATTCCGACGAGGCGATGATGACCTTGGGCCCCGCCTCTTTCGTCGTCAGCGCCTCGACCAGCACATCGCGCATATGGCCAACATCATAGGTGCGGTTCACCTGCCGCACCCAATCTATCCCCACGCCCTTCAGCGCCTTTGATATCGGATGCTGGGTTTTCTTGGTGGCATTGGTATCACGCGATGACAAAACATCCTGCC
>JBAXLX010000158.1:0-7861 GCA_037134595.1 Pseudomonadota bacterium | reverse complement strand
AGCCCAGCTCCTTGCCGCCGAATTTGCCGTACGCGATGATGCCGAATTGCGGCGTGGTTTGGGCGAAGGCCACATAGATAAAGGTGTTCATAAACACCGTGGGTGCGGCGATCACAAAGCCCAGCCACATCACCAGCCCCACGCCGATGATGCCCAGTTGCGATCCGTAGCGGCGCAGGAAAGACGGCGGGGCCACGCGGTTGTTTTTGGGTTTTGTGTCCGACATGGGCTTACTCCAACGTGCCGGTCCGGGCGACCCGGTACAGGCGGTCAATCAACTCTTCCATCGAAATCTCGCTTTTGTCATAGACCCCGGCGACCTTGCCGCGATCAAGCACATAAAGCCTGTCGACCACGGGATAGACGTGGAAGATATTGTGGTCGATGAAGATGGCCGACTTGCCGGCCTTTTTGATATTGCTAACGAAATCCAGCGTCTTTTTCGTTTCGGTCAGCGACAGGCCCATGGTGGGCTCGTCCAAAATCACCAGTTGCGCATCGAAATACAAAGCCCGAGTGATGGCCACGCCCTGCTTTTCGCCGCCCGACATGGTGGTGACCACATTGTCCGGATGCACGGCGGCCGAGGTGAAGCCCATGTGTTCCGACATCAACCGCGCCGATTCCTCGCGCATCTTCTTGACGTCCAGCAGGCCCCAAGCGGTGCGCGGTTCGCGCCCCATGAACATATTGCGCCAGATCGGCTGCTTTTCGCACAGCGCGCGTTCCTGATAGACCGTTTCGATCCCCAAGCCACGCGCACGGGCGACCGACCAATCGTCGATCTTTTCGCCCTTAAAGAACACATCGCCCCCCGCATCGGGCTTGTGAAAGCCCATCACGGTTTTGACGAGCGTGGATTTGCCCGCGCCATTGTCGCCCAAAAGGCCGACAATCTCGCCGGGGTAGACGGCAAAGTTGATGTCAGACAGCGAGCGGACCTCGCCAAAAGTCTTGGAGACGTTGCGCAGTTCAATAACCGGCGTCTCCCCGGGACGGGGTGAAGCTTCAGCCATCAGGACACCTGTATGAAAGAGAAAGGGGCCCGTGGTGACGGGCCCCCAAAGGTTAGCGGATTTCGACAGCGGCCAAGGGGGCCACGGCATCCACGTTGGTGGCATCCACAAAAGCGCCAGCCGTGTTGATATCAAGGCCCGAGAAGCCGAACTTCTTGGTCAGGCAGATGTTCAAAATCGGCAGGTAGCCTTGCAGGAAGGGCTGCTGGTCGATCACGAGGTTCTGGAAGCCATCCTTGACCGCTTGGGCGGTGTTGGGCGACATATCAAAGCCTGCGAAATAGACCTGACCCGGCTTTAGACCGGCGGCTTGGGCGTAAACCCCCACGTTCGAGGTCAGACCACCATGGTCGGTCACAACGATCTTGATGCCCGGATTTGCGCCCATGACACCGACGAAGGTTGCGGTACCGGCGTTCGGATCGGCGTTGGTGGCGGCGTCAATCTCTTGATAGATCACCTTGGCACCGGCTTTGGTGAACGCGTCAATCACGCCCACGGTGCGCTGGCCACGGTCTCCGCCTTGGCCCTGCAGGCCCCAGACAAAGACCTCGTCGCCCGCTTGCAGATTGGCGCGCTTGGCGGCTTCAGCCCCCAAAGCATAGCCCGCAGCATAGTTCGGCGCGCCGACATAGCCAAAGCCATGCGAGGCATACTTTGCTTGGCTGTCGGGCAGCGAGGTGTTCAGGCTGGTAAAGATCGTGCCCTGCGCAAAGGCTTGGTCAACGATCGGGCCAGTGGCCGCTTCGCCGGCAAAGCCATAGGTGGCAATGCCGTCAACCTTGGTCGCAACAGCCTGCTGGATCTGTTGCAGCATCTTGTTCGGATCCCAATCCGAGAAGTAGTAGGTCACGGTTGCGCCAAGATCCATCTCGGCCTGACGAAAGCCGTTATAGACGTTGTTGGCGAACACACCGCCCTGCGGACCACCCGGAAACGCGGCGATGGTCACGCCTGAGCACCACTTTTCGGTCGGGTCAGCCGCCATGGCCGTGGTGGCCATCAACGACAGGGCAAGGGCAGAACCCGCGATCACGCGGTTCAGCGTCACGTTCAGTTTCATAGCATCCTCCCAATTGGATCGTGCCCGCATATGCCGTTCTTCGCATCTGGCGCGCAGGAGGAAGGCTAAAGAAGGCATATAAGCTTGTAAAGCGAGATTCCCTGTTGGATCCGATTGTCCGATAAATTTCGACCGAAAGCCGCAGAAATGCGGCGTTGCAGCTAGAATTTCGCGAAATTTCTGCAGTTGCACCATGACTGCGGCGTTTACCTTGAAAAACATATCATATACCTTTGGGCCATGACACCAAACCCCCGCCCTGAACAAACCACCTCTGCCGCCACCAATGTCGCCCAAGAACTGGGCGCGCGCATTGTGCAAGGTCTGCGCCCGGGTGCGCAGCTACCGTCGGAAGCCGAAATGGCCACAGACTTCGGCGTCAGCCGCATCACGATCCGCGAGGCGCTGAAAATCCTGTCAGGGCGCGGGCTTGTCAGTCTGGCGCGCGGTAAGCGGGCAGTTGTGACGCAGCCCGATGGGGCGATGTTTGGCGCTTTTCTGACCTCGCTCATCAAATCCGACCCCAAAAGCCTGTTCGATCTGCTGCAAGTCCGCCGCGCGCTAGAGGTGCAGTCAGTGATCTTGGCGATCCGCCACGCCAGCCGCGCGGGCCTTGCGGCGGTCGAAGCCGCCTTGACAGCGATGCAAGCGGCCGCCGCCGAGATGGACAGCGGCCTGTCTTTAGAGGCCGAACGCGCCTTTCACCTCGCCGATGTCCGCTTTCACGAGGCGCTGGCGCTCAGCGGCGGCAACCGTGTGCTGACCTATCTGTTCGAGGCGATGGAGGCGGCTTTGTATGAGGCCTTCTCGACCAGCCACCGCGGGCAGCTATTGGCCGGACAGACGATGGAAAACCTCTGCCAAGCGCATAGTTTGGTCTTTGCGCACGTCAGTGCCCGAGACGAAAAAGCCGCGGTCGAGGCGATGAGCGCGATTTTGGAAAACGCCGAAACCAACCTGCGCGCAGCTTTGGGCAACGTTTAGACCGGCTAGCCATCCGTTGGCAGGTCCTTAGGCAACCATGGGGCTTAACACACCACTTGTCTTGGCTGCTGCAAAGGCTTATCCTCAAAAGTGTTCACTTTAGGCGACTTTCAGTTTTGATTCTTTAGGGAAATTTTCATTGTGATTGGCCGGATTGCCTTTATCATTCCCCACCTTGGAACCGGCGGCGCAGAGCGGGTTGTCGCAACCTTGGCAACCGCGCTGCGCGATGATCTGCAAACCCATATCTTCGTCGAACCCGGCCCCACAGCGCCCCCTGACCTGCCCGGTGTGACGCTGCACGAAGTGCCCTTTACCGCGCAGGCCCTGCGCGATGCGATCACCCGATTGCGCATTGATCTGGTCTTTGACCATTTCCATTGGGACAAAGACCATGTGCGCCTGATGGCTGGTCTGGCTGATGAGGGTATCAAGATCGTGCTGACAGAGCACAACGCCTTTCACTACCCGCTGTTCCAATGGGCGCGCGACCGCAAAGACGGGTACAAGGACTGGTTCGCCGAACGCTATAAATACTACCGCCGCTTTGCCGGGGTGACGGTGTTGACCGACGATGCCCTGAAAGCCTTTGGCGCCCATCTGACCAATGTGCGCAAGGTCGCCAACCCCTTACCCTACCTTGCACGGCGTCAGGCCAGCCCGACCAAGCCTACGGTCCTGAACATCTCGCATTTTCGCAAGCGTGCCAAACGGTTAGACCTGCTGTATGCCAGCATGGCCCAAGTGCAAAAGCAGGTGGCCGATGCGCATCTGACGATTTTGGGCGATTACGATTGGCAAGAAGATCATTGGCTGCGCCAGACTTACGCTCTGCGACCCGGCCATATGACCTGCGCGGGGCGCAGCCAAAGGGTCAGCGACTACTACGAAAAGGCCACCGCCTTCGCGCTGACATCCGAAATCGAAGGCCAGCCGATGGTTCTGCTGGAAGCCGCGATGCACGGTGTGCCGCAGGTGGCCTTTGATCTGCCCGGATTGCGCGATCAGATCATCCATGACGAGACGGGCTTTTTGCTGCCCTTTGGCGATACAGCGGCTTTCGCGGACCATCTGGTACAGCTTTTGTCCAATCCGGCGCGGGCCGCCAAGATGGGGCAAACGGCGCGGGCCTTTGTGGGGGAAACCTTCGCGCTCGGGCGCATTCGGCAGGCTTGGCTGGATATCATCGCGGAAATAGACCGCAAGGGTCGGCTGACCTCGATCAAGCGGCCCGTCTCGCGGCCTTTTGCCCAAAATCATGCAAATTGGACGGCGCATTGGCAGGGTGCTGCGTGTTTTAGCAGCGGTCAACCGCCCAAGATCAGCTTTATCGTGCCGGTTTATGGCACCGAAGACCTGCTGGGCCGGTGTCTGCGCAGCATTAAAAACCAAAAGCTCGAACACTTCGAATGCATCGTGGTCAATGACGCCTCTCTTGGCGATGTCGCGGCGGCTTTTAGCGCGGCGGTTGGCGATGATGGCCGTTTTAGGCTGGTGCACCATAAAGAAAATCGCGGCCTCTATCAGGCCCGCTCGACGGGCGCAGATCAGGCACGCGGCCTGTATTTGGCGCATGTCGACAGTGACGATTACATCCACCAAGACTTCGCCGCCGTTATGTTTGCCGAAGCAATCACAACCGGTGCCGAAATTGTCGAATGTCAGGCGGTGGAATTTCATCCAGAGGGTCGTCCGATACGCTTTAACACGATCACCCGGGATAGCCCGTTGGACGGCGACGCCGCCAACCGCGCGTTTGTCAATGACAGCATTCGCAATGTTGTTTGGAACAAGATTTATGCGCGTGCCTTGTGGAATAGGGTGCCAGATCATACTGATATTGACATAGGTCTTTCCGTTTCTGAAGATCTTTTGCGCAACAGTCTGCTGTTCCCCCATTGCCGCCGCTATTCCTTTGTGCGCGATTGCCTGTATTTTTACTGCCGCAGGCCGACATCGGTTGTGAAAGGCGGCGATATGGCCCGGCTGCTGGATAAATTGCGCGATCTGGATTTTTCCTATGCTATCGCGGCAAAAACGCAGGGGGGGCTAGATGCTGCGTCTTTGATCGACCGCTTGGACGAGCGCAGGGCAAAAGATCTAAATTGGTATATTGGCGAATATGTCGCACGACAAACGCCTGACACGCTACGCGCCGAGCTGCGCCGGCATAAGAATAAAGTCGATCCATATTTCCGCGATCTTCTTTCTATTTCTGGCCAATTTCATATGCTGAAACAGGATTACCACAGCCGCACCGAAGCGTGGTTGTGGGAAAGAAACCGGGCGGAACGGCTTCAGACCAAGATGAAATCGGTTCTTTCGTCCCTTCATGACATTTGAAATCGTGACATGCAAAACAGATCTGAAATTTTGACTTTGTTAACCGAAGTGCGCGGTCGTCTTGATGAATTGGAACGCCTTGTTCGGTTCGGCCCAGATTACGCCGTCGTCACCCCGATGTCCTTCGAGGAGTCGGGCGTTGAAGATATCACACCATCTGGCTACCGCGCGTTTCGTCAAAAGGGGGTGATTGATCGCCAAATGCTGGAAAGATTTACCCCTGTGTCCGAATTTGTGCAATTTGCTGCCCCCATCGCCGAGACGCATTGCGAATTGGCCAGTTTCGCCCTGTCAGACTTGCACCTGAACGATGCCACGCCGGGCTTTGGGCTGACCATGATGGCTTTGGGCGACCAACAGGACTGGTTCGCGTTCGAGTTTTTCACCCCGGGGATGGATCCTAAGGCTTGGCAGTGGACGGAATGGGTCCTTAAAATATCAACCCAAGCGCCGGGCACTTTGTTTTCGCAATTCATTTTGCATGGCGATGGCGATCCCACATTTGTGGTGATCGGTGCGCATGAGGTCAATGAATATGCGACCTTTTTCCATTTCAGACTGGACCGTGAGATGATCCCAGCCGAAAGATTGGCGGCCATGCGTGAGGTGCGATTGGTTCTGTCAAAGGGGGGATATATGATGAGCTTGAACATCTACGCCTATGGCGTTTATGGTCGTCGTTAATTGAGTAAGGGCGCGATGTTCGAGCAGCCGGCCATAATTTTCTGCGCAACCCAGCGCAGTGGGTCTACCATGATTGTCGACGATTTTCAAAATGCCACCGGTCGGAGTGCCACGCAGACCGAAGCATTTTATCATCTTGTAATTGATCAGGGCGTTCAAAACTGGTCAGAAGCGATGGATATTCTGACGCAGTACCGTGCTGGCGAAGCAATTTTTTTCGACAAGGTCATGTTTCCTTTTATCGCGACACTGTCAGACATGATCGCGCGCGATGTAGCCTTGCACGGCAAAAATATCTTCCGCAAACTTTTAGAAACTGCCGTTCCGCGCGCCTTGGGACAAATTTCCAATCGGACAAAGCCGGATGCCGCATACAGCAGCACAGCTCCCTTTGCGAGTTTTTTTAAAAAAGCGATTTGGGTCTATATTCGACGCGCGAATATCTTTGAGCAGACAGTTTCAAAATATACGGCCGAAACGCTGCATGTTTGGGATTTTGCCGAGGCTTATGAAGGGTTTAACTCCAGCATGCCGTTTGATATTGATTTGGCGCGCGAGTATATGGCGGGGATCATCGAAGAGGATACTCATTGGCTCGATTTCTTCAAACAACACGGAATTACACCGATTGAAATCTATTATGAAGATGCTGTTCCCAACTTCCCTCACTATTTGAACCCGCTGCTTGCGGCGGTCGGGTTGCCGCTGAACATGGCCGATCTGCAGCCAAGGCGGAAAGAAAAAATTGCAAACGCGCGCAGCGTGGCTTTGGCCGGCGTGTTGGAAAACATGCTTCAACGCGATCTCATCAGAGAATTCTTTCAGAGGCAGGCGGGCCAAAATACCATTCGCCCTGATCCCTAATCAGGTCGAAGCGCTGGAAACTCCCGTCTTGTTCAAACGGGTTTAGCCTTTGGCGCCCTGACCGCGTGCATAAACGTCATCATATCGGATGATGTCATCCTCGCCCAGATAGGCGCCCGTCTGCACCTCGATCAGAACCATGTTCACTTTGCCGGGGTTTTCCAACCGGTGCACGGCGCCCAACGGGATATAGACGGATTGATTTTCCGAAATCAGGCGGACATCGGCGTCGACTGTGACCTTTGCCGTGCCTTGCACCACGATCCAATGTTCAGCGCGGTGGTGGTGGCTTTGCAGACTTAGGGCGGCACCCGGAAGCACGACAATCCGCTTCACCTGAAAACGGTCGCCCAATGCCAGGCTTTCGTACCAGCCCCAAGGGCGGTGATCGCGCGGAAAGGTTTCGGCCTGTGGGGCCTTTTGCGCCTTCAGTTGGGCAACAGCCAGCTTCACATCTTGGGCGCGGTCTTTGGTTGTGATCAGCACCGCATCGGGCATCGCAACCGCTACGATATTCTTTAGCCCAATGCCGACCAGTTGCAGGCCGCCCGCTTCTGAGCGCAGAAGGCTATCGGTGCAATCCAGCGCCAGCGCATTTCCGTGGGTGACAACGCCCTTGGCATCGGGGCCAAAGTCGCGCCAGACCGCCTCCCATCCGCCCAAGTCCGACCAGATGCCGCTATAGGGCATCACCGTCAGGTTCTGCGCCTTTTCCATCACCGCGTAGTCGATCGACACATCGGGCAGCAGCGCCCATTCTGCCGCACTCAGACGGGCAAAGCCCAGATCATAGTGAATGGCTGACACCGCCGCGCGCACGCCTTTCAAGATATCAGGCGCGAAACTGGCAAAAGCTGCAATCAGATCCGTGGTGGTGGCCAAGAATATCCCGGCATTCCAAGCATGT
>JBAXLX010000157.1:0-7935 GCA_037134595.1 Pseudomonadota bacterium | reverse complement strand
TAGCCCAAAATCACCAAATCGTGACGTTTCTTGCCAGCTGTGAGTTTCAAAGGCTCTGCCAGATCGCCCGCGCCGATGCGCTGACCTGCATCCAGCACCACGTCGTCATTCAGACGCGCCCCGCCTTCCAGGATCAGGCGTTTGGCATCTTTGCCCGTGGCCGATAGGCCCGCGCGCACGAAAAGCTGGGCCACAGTGATGCCTTCGGCCAGATCAGCGGCGTGTAGGGTCAAGGTGGGCAGATCATCGCCCACACCGCCTTTTTCAAACACCTCGCGCGCGGTGGCCTCGGCCGCCGCCGCAGCTTCGGCCCCGTGCAGCAGGGTGGTCACGGCATTGGCGAGGGCGATCTTGCCCGCGTTGATCTCTGACCCCTGCAGCGCGCCAAGGTGGGTGCAGTCCTCCAACGGCAGATCGGTGTACAGCTTCAAGAACCGCCCCACATCGGCATCGGTGGTGTTGCGCCAGAACTGCCAGAATTCGTAAGGGCTGAGCAGATCGGCGTTCAACCACACCGCGCCGTTTTGCGACTTGCCCATCTTTTTGCCGTCTGACGTGGTCAACAGCGGCGAGGTCAGGCCGTACACCTCGTGATCGACCACGCGGCGCGTCAGATCGACGCCGTTCACGATATTGCCCCACTGATCCGACCCGCCCATCTGCACCAAGCAGCCATAGCGGCGGTTCAGTTCCAAAAAGTCATAGGCCTGCAAGATCATATAGTTGAACTCAAGGAACGACAGACTTTGCTCGCGGTCAAGCCGCGATTTGACCGAGTCAAACGACAGCATCCGGTTGACCGAGAAATGCTTGCCGATGTCGCGCAGAAAGCCGATGTAGTTCAGCTGGTCCAGCCATTCGGCATTGTTGACCAAGATCGCATCATTTGGCCCCGACCCGAAGGTGACATAGGGCGCAAAGGCGCGTTTAATGCCGGCGATGTTGTCATCAATCTGGGCATTGGTCAGCAAAGGCCGCTCATCGGCGCGAAAGGACGGATCGCCGATCTTGGTGGTACCGCCGCCCATCAGCACGATCGGCTTGCCGCCACATTTTTGCAGCCAACGCAGCATCATGATCTGGATCAGGCTGCCCACATGCAGCGACTTGGCCGTGGCGTCAAAGCCGATATAGCCCGGCACGATCCCCTTCAAAAAGGCCTCGTCCAAGGCTTGATAATCGGTGCAATCGGCCAGAAAGCCGCGCTCGATCATCACGCGCATAAAGTCGGATTTCGGATGGTAGGTCATGGGGGCCTCGTGCATTAAGGTGGCACTGCTATAGCGGGGGATGCGATGAAGGGGAAGGGTGTGACGCCGCTGTGGGTCTTGGGGCTGATGTCGGGCACCTCGCTGGACGGGGTGGATGCGGCGATGGTGCGCACGGACGGGCTAGAGGTGCTGGAGTTTGGGCCGCACGCTTACCGCCCCTACAGCGCGGTTGAACGCGCCACGATTCGCGCCGCCTTTGGTCTTTGGCCGGGGCAGGCGGGGGTTGGGGCTGCGGCTCAGGTGGTCGAGGCGGCGCATATCGCCATTTGCCGCCAGTTTACCGGCGTGGAGCTGGTGGGCTTTCACGGCCAAACCCTCGCCCATGATCCGGGCGGGCGCGGCACGCATCAGGCGGGCAATGGCGCGCATGTGGCCCGCGCTTTGGGTCTGCCGGTGGTCTGGGATTTTCGCAGCGCCGATGTGGCGGCAGGCGGGCAGGGTGCGCCCTTGGTGCCGTTCTTTCACCACGCGCTTGCGCGGCGGATGGGGGCGGATCAGCCCGTGGCGATCTTGAACTTAGGCGGGGTGGGCAATCTGACATGGATTGATCCGCGTTATCCTGACCCTGCGCATCCGTCTGCGCTTTTGGCCTTTGACACGGGGCCTGCCAATGCGCCGATGAATGACCTGATGCTGGCCCGTCAAGGACTTGCGCAAGACGAGGGCGGGGCGCTGGCCCTGAGCGGTGTACCAGACCCCGACGTGATCGCCGCTTTCCTGCGCCATCCCTATTTTGACCGCCCCCCGCCCAAATCGCTGGACCGCAACGCCTTTGACCTGTTGCCCGCCGTGCAGCACCTGTCGGATGCAGATGCGCTCGCAACCCTCACCCACTGCGCCGCAGCCGCCGTGGCGCAGGGCGCAAAACAGTGTCCTGCGCCAATCACGCAGCTTTTGGTTGCAGGCGGGGGGCGGCATAACACGGCGCTGATGCAGGCCCTGTCACAGCATGTCGCGCAGGTGGCGGCCATAGATACCTGCGGCCTCAATGGCGATATGCTCGAAGCCCAAGCCTTCGCCTATCTGGCCGCACGGGTCAAAGCCGGCCTGCCCACCTCATCGCCGCAAACCACAGGGGCCCGCCAAGCGATCATCGGCGGCCAGTTAACCCTTTCTTAACCCTGCCTTCATCTTGGTCCAAATACTCACAGGGGGGTCCGGGGGGAGGTGTGCCTCCCCCCGCCTTCGGGTTAAAGCCCAATGTAACGGGCCAAAGCCGCATCCACGCCCTTGGCCCAGACATCGTCCAAAGCTTCGGAAAAACGGGTGACAAAGCCTGCATCCTGGATCAAATCGCCGTAGACGCTGTCCATCTCGATCCAAACCGCCGGGGTGCTGCGGGCCGCCTTGGCGCGGGCTTGCAAAGCGCTCCAGTTGGGATCGTTGGGGGCGATCTCGTCGCCTGCTTCGGTGACACCGTAACAATAGCGGCACCACAGGGCTGACAGCAGGGTCAAGCCTTCGGCCTTATGGCCTGCCGCCAAAGCGTCGCGGATCGAGGGCACGATGAATTTCGGCTGGCGGTTTGAACCGTCAAGGCACAGGCGGCGTTCGGTGTCGGCAACATCGGGGTTGGAGAACCGCGCGATGATCAGCGCCTTGTAAGCGTCAAGGTCTTGGCCGGGCACGGGGGGCACGATGGGCAGGATCTCGCGGGTTTGCACGGCGTCCAGAAAGGCGGCAATCAGCGGGTCGGCCATGGCCTCATGCACAAAGTGGATGCCTTTGAGCCCGCCGGGGTAAGCGATCAACGCATGTCCGCCGTTCAGGATGCGGATTTTCATCGTCTCGAACGCATGGACATGGGGGGTAAAGGTGGCCCCCACCTTTTCCCAAGCCGGGCGGCCGGCGGGGAAATTGTCTTCCAGCACCCATTGCCGGAAGGGTTCGCAGGTGACGGGCACGGGGTCTGCGCCCAAACCAAACTCGGCCGCGATAGACAGCTCGCGCGGGCCGGTGGCGGGGGTGATGCGGTCGACCATGGCATTGGGAAACGCCACGTTTTGGCCGATCCACGCGGCCAAGTCGGGGTCTGACAGGCGTGCCGTGCCCACCACGGCATCGCGGGCGACTTTGCCATTGCCGGGCAGATTGTCGCAAGACATGACGGTAAAGGGCATGATCCCGGCCAAACGCCGCGCCTTCAGCGCCGCCACAATCGCGCCAAAGGCCGTGGCGGGACGGGTGGGGTTGGCGCCATCCGCGACGATTTCGCGGGCCGAGGCATCAAACTGGCCGGTCGAATCGACGAAATAGCCGCCCTCGGTGACGGTCAGGGACACGATGCGACACGCAGGTCGGCTCATGGCGGCAATCAGGCTGGCGTTGTCGGTCTCGACCGGCAGAAAGTCGATCATGGATCCGATCCGGCGGGCTGAGCGACCCGTAGGGTCAAGCTCGATCACCGTAGAGAGATAGTCTTGCGCCTGCAAAGCCGCGCGCATCCGCGCATCGGGGGGGCGCACGCCGGCCCCGATAATCGCCCAGTCCTGATCAAGCCCCAGATGGAACAGATCATCCATATACACCGCCAAATGCGCCCGGTGAAAATTGCCAAGGCCGATATGCACGATGCCGGGCGTCAAGGCCTTGCGGTCGTAGCGGGGAAGCTGTGCTGTCATCATGGCAAGTGCATATCCCTAAGCCCAAATTGCGGCCCCCACCCCGTGCGGTCCGGCCAGCGCCGCTTTTTTCAAGCGGTGTCTTGGCACCGTTGATTTCGACTGAAACAGGGGCTTTTGTCCAGCCCGCTTGCATGGCAAGCATGGCCGCGCAACCTGCGGGGCTGACCATGATTTTTTCTTACGCCAATACCTTCGGCAAACTGGCCCAGTCTGGTGTGACCGAGGCGCTTTGGATCGACCTTTGCAAGCCCGAGCCCGAAGAATCCGCCTCTGCCGCCGCCTTTGTGCCCGAAGTGCCCACGCTGGAAGATCTCGAAGAGATCGAAATTTCGGCCCGCCTGTACCGCGATGGGCCCTTTACCATCATGACCGTCATGGTGCCCGGCCTCTCACGTGAGGATGGTGTCACGCCCATCACCGGCCCCGTGGCCTTTATCTTGGGCGCGGGCAAGTTGGTCACCGTGCGTTACCATATGCCGCGCCCCTTTGAAACCTATGCGCCGCGGGCCGACAAGGTGGGCTTGGGCTGTGACGGCGCCGAGCGGGTGTTCTTGGGCCTGTGCGAAGAAATCATCGGCCGCATCGCCGACCTGCTGGAGTTGTCGGGCAAAGCCCTTGACGCCATCACCCGCCAGATTTTCACCACCGAAGGCATGGGGCCAGAGGCGGCAGTTCTGCAGAAGGCGCTGACCATATCCGGCCAGCAAAGCGACATGGTGGGCAATTGCCGCTTGTCGCTGTTGACCATCGAACGCGCCTTGTCGTTCTTTTTGGTGGGACTGGAAGATCACAACAAAGCCGACAGTTTGCGTGCCACGATCAAGGGGCTGACGCGCGATATCCAATCGCTAGAGGTGCATGGCGATTATCTCTCGTCGCGTGTCGCGCAGGCGACAGACGCGACCTTGGGCATGATCAACCTTGCGCAAAACACAACCGTGCGGATCGTGTCGGTGGTGGCTGTGCTGTTCATGCCGCCGACGCTGATTGCGTCGATCTACGGGATGAATTTTCGCATGATGCCAGAACTGAACATGGCGTGGGGCTATCCTGAGGCGCTGGTGCTGATGGTCGCCTCGGCGCTGACGACGTGGTTTGTGTTCAAGTGGAAGAAATGGTTGTAAGCCGCAGAGGGCCTTATGAAAATCACCAAGCTGGAAACGATCGGCAACGAATTTGTCACCTTCACCCGTGTCACCACCGAAGATGGCGCGCAGGGGTGGGGGCAATTGTCGACCTATAACGCCGATATCACGGCTGAAATCTTTCACCGCCAAGTGGCCCGCCACGCCTTGGGCACCCATGTCGAAGACATGGAAGACACATTGCGCCTGATCGCCGAGCGCGAGCATAAATACCCCGGCAGCTACCTGCGCCGCGCCCAAACCGGCTTGGACACTGCCGTGTGGGATTGGCGCGGCAAGGCGGCGGGCAAGCCGGTCGTGTCGCTTTTGGGCGGCACCCCGGGCAAGCTGCGCGCCTATGCCAGCTCGATGAAGCGCGATATTACGCCGGAGGACGAAGCCGCCCGCTTTGTCAAACTGCGCGACGAGCAGGGCTTTACCGCCTTTAAATGGCGTGTCGGGGCCGAATGCGGGCGGGGGCGTGATGAATGGCCCGGGCGCACCGAAGCGGTCGTGCCCGTGGTCGCCAAAGCCTTGGGCGACGGGATTGACAAGCTGGTCGATGGCAATTCCTGCTACGGCCCGCAGGCCGCCATTGCCGTGGGCCATATGCTGCAAGACAACGGCATCGGCCATTTCGAAGAACCCTGCCCCTATTGGGAGGTGGATCAAACCGCCCAAGTCCGCGCCGCTTTGACAATGGACGTGGCAGGCGGCGAGCAGGATTGCGAATTCACAGCTTGGACCTTGGCCATTGAACACAAGGCCGTCGACATTCTGCAACCGGATGTGATGTATCTGGGCGGCATCTCTCGCACGCTAGAGGTTTGCGCTATGGGCGCCAAAGCTGGCCTGCCCATCACGCCGCATGCCGCCAACCTGTCACTGGTGACGATGTGCACCATGCACCTGTTGAAAGCCATTCCCAACGCGGGCAAATATCTGGAATTCTCAATCGAGGGTCAGGATTATTACCCGTGGCAAGAAGGGCTGTTCGTAAACGACCCCTACCGCATCGAAGACGGCTGCGCGATTGTGCCAGATGCGCCGGGCTGGGGGGTCGAGATTGATCCGGAGTTTTTACGCAAAGCCACATGGCGGGAGTCTGTTCTGTGACACAAACCATTCTTATCACCGGCGCGGGGTCCGGCATCGGGCGGGCCACGGCGCATAAGTTTCTGGCGGCGGGCTGGAATGTTGGCCTGATCGGACGGCGCACCGAGGCTTTGGCCGAAACCGCAGGCGATCAGCCCGCAGCCTTGGTGCTGCCCTGTGATGTGACCGTGCCTGAACAGGTGGAAGCCGCCTTTGCCCAAGCCGCCGCAGCCTTTGGGCGGGTGGATGTGCTGTTTAACAACGCGGGCATGTCCGCCAAGGCGGGGCCGATTGACGAAATCCCGCTGGAGACGTGGTTCGAGGTGGTCAATGTTAACCTTAACGGCATGTATCTGTGCGCGCGTGCTGCCTTTGGCCAGATGCGCCGCCAAGACCCGCAAGGCGGGCGGATCATCAACAACGGCTCGATCTCGGCCCAGGTGCCGCGTCCGGGATCAGCGCCCTATACCACGACCAAACACGCCATCACGGGCTTGACCAAAACGCTGGGGCTGGATGGGCGCGCCTTTAACATTGCCTGCGGGCAGGTTGATATCGGCAATGCCCTGACCCAAATGGCCGCGCGCTTTCAAACCGGCGTGCCGCAGGCCGATGGGCAGATCAAGATCGAACCGGTGATGGATGTCGACCATGTGGCCGAGGCCGTCTTGAACATGGCGCGCCTGCCGCTGGATGTGAACGTGCCGTTTATCACCATCATGGCCCGCGATATGCCCTATATCGGGCGCGGCTAACCGCTTTTTGCCAAGGATTTGACCCATGACCCTGACCCTGCCTGCCTTCACCCACGCTGGCCGCTTTTGGCGCGGCAATCTGCACACCCATTCCACCCGCTCTGACGGCGTGCTTGACCCTGCCGAGGTCTGCCGCCGCTACAAGGCCGAGGGCTATGATTTCATCGCCCTGACCGATCATTTCGTGGGCCATTACGGCTATCCCATTGTCGATACCGTGCCGTTTCGCGACAGCGCCTTTACCACGATCTTGGGGGCAGAGCTGCATTCGGGCGCGATGGAGAATGGCGAGCTGTGGCATATTCTGGCTGTGGGCCTGCCGGCTGACTTTGCCCCCTCAAACTCGCCGTCCTTTCTTCCCATAGCAGGCCAAGAAACCGGCCCGCAAATCGCCGCCCGCGCGGTGGCGGCGGGGGCCTTTGTGGCTGTGGCCCATCCGCAATGGTCTGGCCTGACGGTCGAGGACGCGCGCTCAATCACCGCCGCCCACGCGGTAGAGATTTACAACCACGGCTGTGCCATGGGCTGTGACCGCCCTGACGGCTTTGCCATCGCCGACCAATTGCTGACCGAAGGGCGCAACTTGACCCTGATCGCCACCGACGATGCGCATTTTTCCGAGCCGGATCATTTTGGCGGCTGGACCATGGTGAAGGCGCAGTCCAACACGCCCGAAGCGCTGTTAGAGGCGCTGAAAGCGGGGGCCTTCTATTCCACCCAAGGCCCCGAATTGCGCGATGTGCGGGTTGAAGAGGGGCATCTGATCGTGGAATGTTCTGCCGTCAGTTCCATCATCGCCTTGGGCTGGGGCACGGGGGCGAAAGCTGTGCATGGCCATTCGCTGACCCGCGGGGCTGTGCCGTTAGAGCGGTTGAACAACTCCCCCTTCGTGCGCGCAGCGGTGATTGACGCGGCGGGCAAGCGGGCTTGGTCGAACCCGATCTGGACAGGCGCTAAAGAGAAAAACCCGCGTTTGGCCTAAGGCCCTGCCCGCAGCGCTTGGGGCAAGCCGGGGGTTTCACACCCCCTCAGCCCGGCCACGGGCCGGGCGTTCTTCGCGGAAATC
>JBAXLX010000156.1:0-7979 GCA_037134595.1 Pseudomonadota bacterium | reverse complement strand
CATTGTAGTAAACGCGGCCCTTGCCCCATAGTTTGGTGAAGCCCACGGGCATCGCGACCGGCCCGTTGGCGGCATGCGGACCATCGACCAAAGGAAAATCACACACGGCATGGACCTTCACCGCCGGGTCAACATGCAGGTAATACTGCTCGGTCTTCACGTCAAAATCACCAATCCCGGCCACCAAAGGATTGGTCGGGTCAGTGATGCGCACGCGGTAGTCTACCCCGTCATTACCCGGATGCGCCACCCATTGTGCACCCGTCATGAACTGCCACACCACATCGTTGCGAAAGGCGTCGCACATCCCGCCGTGACAGCCCGCCAACCCCACGCCCGATTCCACCGCATCGGCCACGGCTTGGCTGCGCTCTTTTTCGATCGTGCTCATCGTCCAGACCGGCACGATCAGGTCCAGCGATTTGAGCGCAGCGGCGTCATCAAAACAGGCCAAGCTGTCGGTCACCTCGACCGAAAAACCCGCCGCACGCAGGTCGGCGGCGAAAAGTGCTGCGACCTTGTCGGGCTGGTGCCCGTCCCAACCGCCCCATGTGATCAATGCCCGTTTTGCCATCCCAGCCTCCTGCGCTTTTGCCTTACTTGACCCAAATTCTTGCGCCAGCGCAAGCCAATCTCGGCCTATTTGCCCTTTGCCCATATACTCCACGGGAGGTCCGGAGGGTGTGAAACCCTCCGGTCCGGCGTTAGAACTTGCGCGGCGCGGCGGGTTTGTTGCCCACAATCGCCTCAATCGCTGTCAAGACATCCTCGGTCAGCTTGGCCTTTTGTGTCAAAGCCGCCAGATTGTCGGTCAACTGGCTGATCCGCGACGCGCCCAGGATCACGGTCGAGACGCGGCGGTTGTGCAGGCACCACAAGAGCGCCATGTTCGTCAGGCTTAACCCCGCGCCTTCGGCCACCTCGGCCAAGGCGCGCGCCTTTTCGATCTTGTCGCGCCCCGCGTCCGAGGTGAAATTGTCGCGCAGCCATTCATAGCCCGGCAAATTCGCCCGCGCATCATTGGGGATGCCGTTGTTGTATTTACCCGTCAAAAGGCCCGAGGCCAGCGGCGACCAGATCGTGGTGCCAAGCCCATAGGTGTCATAAATCGGCGCGTAATCGGCTTCGACCTTGTCGCGTTCAAACAGGTTATACTGCGGCTGTTCCATCGTCGGCGGCGTCAGATTGCAGCGCGCGGCCACGGCATGGGCCTCGGTGATCTGCTGGCCCGACCATTCCGAGGTGCCCCAGTACAAAACCTTACCCTGCACCACCAGATTGTGCATGGCGCGCACGGTTTCTTCGATGGGCGTGTCGATATCGGGGCGATGGCAGAAATACAGGTCAAGATGCTCAACCCGCAGGCGTTTCAAAGCCGCGTGGCAGGCCTCGGTCACATGTTTGGCCGACAATCCGCGCTGCGTGGGTTTAGCGCCGCCCCAGAACACCTTCGAGGAGACGATATAGCTATCCCGGCTCCACCCCAACTCGTCAATCGCTTGGCCCATGACCAGCTCTGATCGGCCTTGCTCATAGCCTTCGGCGTTGTCAAAAAAGTTGATCCCCGCGTCATAGGCGGCGGTCAGCATCTCTTTGGCGGGGGCCAGATCGACCTGTTTGGCAAAGGTCACCCAAGACCCGTAGGAAAATTCCGAAACCTGCAGGCCCGATTTGCCCAAGCGGCGATAGTCCATGATGCGCTCCCTGAAAATGATAGCACGAACCTAGGGCGTGAGGGGGCACTTTGCCAGTCTGATTTGGCCGTTGCGCTTTATGGCGGGTCTTTGCGCGGTGGATCGCCGCAGCAAAGCGGCCCCGAACCGTGGGTTCGGGGCCGTTTGCAAAATACCGAAAGTCAGATTCCGGCGTAAATCTCGGCCAGTTTGGCCACGGCCTCTTCTGGCGTCATTTCCACCGACACACCGGTGCGGCGCGAGGTCAGTTCGACCACGCCATTGGCCAAGCCGCGCGGCCCAACCGTGATGCGCCACGGCAGGCCGATCAGGTCCATCGTGGCGAATTTTGCGCCCGCGCGTTCGTCGCGGTCGTCATACAGCGGTTCCAACCCCGTGGCGAGCAATGCTTTTTCCAAAGCCGCACAGGCGGCATCGGCACCAGCGTCGCCTTGCTTAAGGTTCACGATCCCCACGGGGAAAGGTGTCACCCCTTCGGGCCAGATAATGCCCTTATCGTCATGGCTGGCTTCGATGATCGCGCCCAGCAGGCGCGATACGCCAATGCCGTGGCTGCCCATCTCGACCGCGACCTTTTCGCCCTTGTCGTTGACGACCGTTGCCCCCATCGCCTCGGAATACTTGGTGCCGAAGTAGAAAATCTGCCCCACTTCAATGCCGCGCCCGACCTTGCGGCGCTCTTCGGGGATCGCGTCAAACAAGGTGGCGTCATGGGTTTCATCGGTGCGCGCATAAAGCGTGGTGAATTCCTGACAGACCTCTGCCACAGCGGCGCGGTCGTCGTAATCGACCTCGCGCGCGCCCAGTTTCAGATCGACCACGGCAGAATCGTAAAACACCTCTGATTCGCCGGTTGCGGCCAGCACCAAGAACTCATGCGTGTTATCGCCGCCAATCGGGCCAGAGGCGGCGCGCATCGGAATGGCGGTCAGCCCCATGCGCTCATAGGTGCGCAGATAGCTGACCATGTGGCGGTTGTAAGCGTGTAATGCGGCGTCTTTGTCGATGTCGAAGTTATAGCCGTCTTTCATCAAGAACTCGCGGCCGCGCATCACACCGAACCGTGGGCGCATCTCGTCGCGGAATTTCCACTGGATGTGATACAGCGTCAGCGGCAGGTCTTTGTACGAATTGACATGCGAACGGAAAATATCCGTCACCATCTCTTCATTGGTGGGGCCGTAGAGCATTTCGCGGCCCTGACGGTCTTTGATGCGCAGCATTTCTTGGCCGTAATCGTCATAGCGGCCAGATTCGCGCCACAGATCCGCCGGTTGCAGCGTGGGCATCAGCAAGGGAATGTGGCCTGCGCGAACCTGCTCTTCATGCACGATGGTTTGAATGCGGTTGAGCACCCGCAGCACCAAGGGCAACCACGAGTATATCCCCGCCGTCTGCTGCTTGATCATACCCGCACGCAGCATATAGCGGTGCGAGACGATCTGCGCCTCGGCGGGGTTTTCCTTTAAGACGGGCAGGAAGTAGCGCGACACACGCATGGGGGGCCTCTTGCTAAGGGTTTTGCTGTTCCTAGCGGGTTGCACCCTGCCAAGCAAGCCAGAGGACGCCGTGCCGCGATCTGGATGGGGGGTGTCTTAAAAAGCGGCCAAAGCCTGCGCTAAAACCGCCCCATCCTTGCATCCGACCGCATCCTGCGCAATATCAGCACCGAACAACAGGAGGTTCGCCCGTGCCAAACCAAACCCAAGGGCGCTATTGGGCCATCGCTGGCGTGTGTTTCTTTGTGGCCCTGTGGTATCTAGGCTCTGTGATGCTGCCCTTTTTGGTCGGCGGGGCTGTGGCCTATTTTCTGGACCCTTTGGCCGACCGGCTGGAGCGCTTGGGCCTGTCGCGGGCCTTGGCGACGATGGTGATCTCGATTGCGGCCTTTGTGCTGGTGGTGCTGGTCGTCTTGGCGCTGATCCCGGTTTTGGTGCAGCAATTGACAGCACTTATCAACGCAGCCCCCAAACTGGTGGCCGAGTTTCAGGCGTTTTTGATCACGCGCTTTCCTGAGCTAAGCGACAGCACCTCTGTCATGCGCACCACGTTGGATCAGATCGCCCAAGCCATTCAGGCGCGCGGGGCGACCTTGGCGCAGGGCTTGGTCTCATCGGTGTTTGGTGTGATGAGCTGGCTGTTTTTCATTGTGGTTGTGCCGGTCGTGGCTTTTTACCTGCTGATGGATTGGGACAAGCTGGTGGCGCGGATTGACGAGCTGTTGCCGCGCGACCATGCGCCCGTAATCCGCAGCTTGGCGCAAGAGATCGACAAGACGCTGGCGGGCTTTGTGCGCGGCCAAGTGTCGGTGTGCCTGACCCTGGGGGCCTATTACGCGGCGGGGTTGATGCTGGCAGGGTTGCAATTCGGGCTGGTGATCGGGGCGATTGCCGGGGCCATGACGGTCATACCCTATATCGGCGCGCTGGTGGGCGGGGCTTTGGCGATGGGCTTTGCGCTGTATCAGTTTTGGGGTGATTGGGTGTCCATCGGCATCGTCGCCGCCGTCTTTGGCTTTGGCCAGTTTATGGAAGGCAATGTGCTGACCCCGCGCCTTGTGGGCAAATCGGTCGGGCTGCATCCGGTTTGGCTGATGTTTGCGCTGTCGCTGTTTGGCGGTTTGTTTGGCATTGCGGGGATGCTGGTTGCGGTGCCCATCTCGGCCGCCATCGGGGTGTTGATGCGCTTTGCCATCGGGCAATATCAAGACAGCCTGCTCTACCGCGGTCACAGCACCGCGCCGCAGGATAAAACCCAAGGGTGAGTGCGCAACTGACCTTTGATCTGCCCCTTGTCCAAGGCTGGCAGCGCAGCGCGTTTTTGGTCACCCCCGCCACCGAGGCCGCCTTAGCCGCGATTGACGGGTGGGCCGCTTGGGCGGGGGGGCGGTTGTTGCTGGTGGGGCCGAAAGGCTCGGGCAAGACCCATCTGGCGCATATCTGGGCCGAGCTGGCGCAGGCGATGTGGATCGACCCCGCCGATCTGCCAGCCCGCCTGCCCTATATCGCACCGCAAGCCTGCATCATTCTGGACAACGCCCACCTTGTGACGGGTGCTGCAGAAGAGGCGCTGTTTCACCTGTACACCCGCCTTGCCCCCCAAGGCCGCTTGCTGCTCACCGCGCCCTCAGCACCGCGCGATTGGGGGCTGGCTTTGCCGGATCTGCTGTCACGCCTGCAAGCCATGCCGATTGCGCGGCTGGACCCGCCCGATGACGACCTGTTGGCAGGCGTGTTGCTCAAGCTGTTCACCGACCGCCAGATCACCGCCGAGGCGCGGTTGATCCCCTATCTTTTGCCGCGCATGGAACGCTCCATCGCCGCTGCCCAAGCCTTGGTGGCAGCCCTTGATGCCCGCTCTTTGGCCACGCACCGCCCCGTCACCCGCGTTCTGGCCGCCGAGGTGCTGGACAGTGCCGACCCAGAGTGACACAAGGGCTGTCTGTTTCGACCTGACGCCCTTTGGATGCAAATGCCCCAGACCGACTTTCTCAAAGCCGCCTTCCCCGCCGCCGTGACCTATCCGGCCGCCGAAACCGCAGGCCCGCGCCGCTTTTTCAACCGCGAACTGTCTTGGCTGGCCTTTAACTGGCGCGTGCTGGACGAGGCGACCAACCCCGCCGTGCCCCTGCTGGAACGGTTGCGCTTCTTGTCGATCTCGGCCACCAACTTGGACGAATTTTACACTGTGCGCGTGGCGGGATTGCGCGCCCAAATGCGCAACGGCAACGCCACCCTGTCTGACGATGGCCGCACGCCAGCCGAACAACTGACCCTGATCCACGCCGACGCCCGCCGCCTGATGCAGATGCAACAGACCGTCTACAACAAGCTGAAAAAAGAGATGGAGGCGGAGGGGATTATCATCCTGACGCGCTCTAAACTGACGGTGCGCGATTTGAAGGTGCTCGAGGAAACCTTTCTGACCAAGGTTTTCCCCGTGCTGTCCCCCTTGGCGATTGATCCGGCCCACCCTTTCCCCTTCATCCCCAACACCGGCTTTTCGCTGGCGCTAGAGCTAGAGCGCGTCTCGGATCGCCGCACGCTCAAAGCCCTGCTGCCCATTCCCCAACAGGTCGCCCGCTTTGTGCCCCTGCCCGGCAAACCCGGTGAGTCGCGGTTTTTGCCCTTGGAAGAACTGCTGCTGTTGCATCTGGATATGCTGTTCCCCGGCTACACCGACCGGGGCCATTGTATGTTCCGCGTGCTGCGCGACAGCGATCTGGAACTGGAGGAAGAATCCGAAGACCTCGTGCGCGAGTTTGAAACCGCCCTCAAACGGCGCCGCCGCGGTGAGGTGATCCGGTTGAAGATTTCGGCAGGTGCGCCCGAAGACCTGCGCGCCATGATCATGCACGAACTGGCCGTGACGCCGGACGAGGTGGTCGAAGCGCGCGGGCTTTTGGGCGTGGCAGACCTGAAACAACTGGTCCTCTCCTCGCGCCCTGACCTTCTTTGGCCGCCCTTCACCCCGCGCGTGGCCGAACGGGTGCAAGATCATGACGGCGATCTTTTTGCCGCCATCCGGCAAAAAGACATGCTGCTGCATCACCCCTACGAAACCTTTGACACCGTCATCCGCTTTCTGGAACAGGCCGCACGCGACCCCGATGTTCTGGCAATCAAGCAAACGCTCTACCGCACCAGCCACGACAGCCCGATTGTGTCGGCGTTGTGCGAGGCGGCAGAGAATGGCAAATCGGTGACAGCGCTTGTCGAACTTAAAGCCCGCTTTGACGAGGCCGCCAATATCTTGCAATCGCGCCGTCTGGAACGGGCGGGGGCGCATGTGGTTTACGGCTTTACCCATATGAAAACCCATGCGAAAATTTCCACCGTGGTGCGGCGCGAAGGCGATAATCTGGTGACCTATACCCATTACGGCACGGGCAATTACCACCCCATCACCGCGCGGATTTACACTGACCTGAGCTTTTTCACCTGCGACCCCGCCTTGGGCCGCGATGCGACCAAGGTGTTCAACTACCTGTCAGGCTATGTGCAGCCCACAGGGCTTGAAAACCTCGCCATAGCCCCCATCACGCTCAAACCCCGCCTTTTGGCGCTGATCGCCGCCGAGGCCGATCACGCCCGCGCCGGACGCCCTGCCGAGATTTGGATCAAGGCCAATTCCCTTTTTGAACCCGACGTGATCGACGCGCTTTATGCGGCCTCAACCGCGGGGGTGAAGATCAGCCTGATCATTCGCGGCATCTGCGGCTTGCGCCCCGGCATCAAGGGTCTGTCCGAAAACATCCGCGTCAAATCGGTCGTGGGCCGCTTTTTGGAACACAGCCGGATCGTGTGTTTTGGCAATGGCCATGGCCTGCCCTCAAACGAGGCGCTGGTGTTTTTATCCTCTGCCGACTGGATGGACCGCAACCTGTCGCGCCGTGTCGAAACCTTGGTGGCCCTGCACAACCCCACCGTGCGTGCCCAGATCATGGGGCAGATCATGGCGGCCAATATGGCCGATGAGGCGCAAAGCTGGCTGTTGCACGCCAATGGCAGCTACGAGCGTGACCTGTCCAAAGCAACCGCAACCCCGTTCAACTGCCACCGCTTCTTTATGGAAAACCCCTCCCTTTCGGGGCGCGGGTCGGCAGGGGTCAAGGATGCGCCACTTCTGGCAGGCAAAATCGCCTAGCCTCCCCAGCGGCCGTGCGGTTGAGGACGTTGACCACACCCCGTTCCTGCGGCATGGACAAAGGATCAAGACCAAGACGCGGGGAATCGACATGAGCAAACCACCCAAAGCCACCCGCGCCGATGCCGATCAAACCGAAGCCGACAGGGTTCTGTTCGGCCGCAGCCTGTTTGACGACCCCTCTGCCCGTGCCCTTAGCCGTGTGGGGGTGGTGGATGTGGGGTCAAATTCTGTGCGGATGGTGGTATTTGACGGCGCGGCCCGCTCTCCGGCGTATTTTTACAACGAAAAAATCATGTGCGGGTTGGGCAAAGGTCTGGCCGAAACCAACCGCCTGAACCCCGAAGGCCGCAAGCGCGCGCTGACGGCGTTGAAACGCTTTGCGCTTTTGGCCAAGGGCATGGGGATTGAAAACCTCACCGTCGTGGCCACCGCCGCCGCCCGCGAAGCCGAAGATGGGCCAGAGTTTCAAGCTCAGGTGCTTGCGCAAACCGGCCTGAAAATCTGGGTCGTCGACGGCGACGAAGAGGCGCGCCTGTCGGCCCAAGGGGTTTTGCTCGGCTGGCCCGATGCCAAGGGCGTTGTCTGCGATATCGGCGGCAATTCGATGGAACTGGCGCGGATTGGCGATGGCAAAGT
>JBAXLX010000155.1:0-8053 GCA_037134595.1 Pseudomonadota bacterium | reverse complement strand
ATCTGGCGATAGATACCATTGCATCGAAACAGAACGGGAGCACTCCCCACTAAGAAATGCGGTCGTGCGCTCAGGCGCGCTGCTGGTTCGATGGTCGGTAGCCTGAAATAGGGTGGACGGTGGCGTCGAACGTGTAAGCTTACCATGGGATTTGGGATCATAAGCAAGCGTAGTCCGAAAGGCCGAAGCGCGATCCCGGTGCCAATGACCACGGCATCAAATAGCGGCCAACTGACAGGTGCGGGTCATCGCATTCTGTCAGACCTCTGACGACGGCTCGGCTCCGCTGTGCAAGATCGACAAGGTTTAGGGACTAGCCTCGGCGGTGCCGGGGTTAGTCCCTATTCCCCCAACTCCAACTCTCACCACTGTGCATGAAAGAAGAAACAGTTATGGAACCCAGGCTTTGCCTGATTTTTATAAGTCTGGCACCAATCCATCGGAAACACTTTAGGCGGTTCAAATGTGCTAACACGTCTTAAAATCCAAAGAAAAAGCCCTAGCCGCAGATTACGAAGGTTGCCACATTGAGGTGAGAACAATGCGGGTCCTATCTAAGCCGCCCACTTTGCAGATAGAACTTCGGCCTGCTGAAGAACCACCTGTACCGCGCCGTCTTGAAGGTCGGGCGGATACCCATACTTCCGAAGGATGCGCTTGACCAAGATGCGCAGCTTGGCACGGGCGCTATCACGGTGTGCCCAGTCTATAGTAATGTTGGATTGAAGGTTTTGAAGCAGTTCATGCGCTACAACCTTTAGCTGGTCGTTCCCCATAACCTGAACCGCGCTGTCGTTGTCTGCCAAGGCATCATAGAAGGCCAACTCATCTGGCGTCATACCTTCCGCCTCACCGCGCGCACGGGCCTCTTTGATTTCCTTTGCCAGATCAATCAGGGCCTGTATCACTTCCACTGTGCTGATGGCGTTGGTGTGGTAGCGGGCTATAGCCTGTTCAAGCCGCTCAGAGAAGCGCCGCGTCTCAGTCACGTTGCTTTTGCTGCGAGAACGAATTTCATCGTTAAGAAGCCGCTTGAGGGCTTCCAAGGCAAGGTTCTTCTGCCCCATATTTTTAACTTCCGCGAGGAACTCATCCGACAGGATAGATATGTCAGGGGTGGTCATGCCCGCCGCTTGCAGAATGTCTACAATGCCAGCGGACGTGACGGCCCGATCCACCAACTGACGGATTGCCATTTCACGCCGAGCCGAGGTTTGGGTGGTGGTTACTGTTTCCTTGGCCATTGCAGCACGAACCGTTTGGAAAAAGCCCACTTCGTCGCGCACAGCCTTTGCCGCGTCACTCGCGGCGGCCATGGCATAGGCTTTCGACAGGGCAAGCACCAAATCAGAATAGCGGCGGTGCGCGCGCTTTTGGGCTTCAGGGTCGGTTTCTTTTTTGGCGGCTTCTTCTTGCTTTCCCAGTATCCAGTCCAAGGCGTAGGCGAGGACTGTCAACCTTTGTTTTGGGGTTCCTGTCAGGCCTGCTTGATAGTCAAAGCCGTGATACATGGCGCGCACGACATCCAGCTTTGACAAAAGGGCACCGACGGCCTCTGCCTCATCAATTCCGGTCTGCGCTCCATCCGTCCCTGAATACTGCCCAAGGGCGGATTTCAGGTTTTGAGCAATGCCAATATAGTCCACGACCAAACCAGCAGGCTTGTCGCGGAAGACCCTGTTGACGCGGGCAATGGCCTGCATCAGCCCATGGCCCTTCATCGGCTTGTCGATGTACATTGTGTGCATAGATGGGGCATCAAAGCCCGTTAGCCACATGTCGCGCACGATCACCAGTTTGAGCGCATCGTTGGGGTCCTTGGCGCGCTTAGCCAGCAGATCGCGCCGTGCTTTGCCACCGATATGAGGCTGCCAGCTTTGTTGGTCACTGGCTGAACCGGTCATCACAACCTTGACCATGCCTTCGGCGTCATCGTCCGAGTGCCAATCTGGGCGCAGCTTGATCAAAGCATCGTAGAATGCCACGCAGATGCGACGGCTCATGCAGACCACCATGGCCTTGCCGTCCATGCTTTCTACGCGCGCTTCGAAATGCTTCACTAAGTCTTCAGTGACAGCCTCAAGCCGCTTTTCCGAACCTACCAAGGCCTCGACCGTCGACCACTTTTTCTTGAGCCGTTCTTGTTCGTTTTCTGCTTCATCTTCGGTCAGGTCGGCAATGTCAGCGTCCAGCTTTGGCTTTTCATCATCGGGCAGTTCAATGCGGGCAAGGCGGCTTTCGTAGTAGATGGGCACCGTGGCCCCATCTTCCACCGCTCTGCTGATGTCATAAATGTCGATGTAATGGCCAAACACCGCTGGGGTATTCACATCATCTTGTTCAATCGGCGTGCCGGTGAAGCCGATGAAAGACGCGTTGGGCAGGGCATCGCGCAGGTACTTGGCGAAGCCATAAGCGATGTCGCCACTTTTCTCGATCCTTGCTTTAAAGCCGTACTGGCTGCGGTGCGCTTCATCGGCGACGACAATCACGTTGCGACGGTCTGTTAGGGGCGGATAGGTCTCGCCCTTGGGCGGTGCGAACTTCTGAATGGTGGTAAAGACCACCCCGCCAGAGGCCCGCGCTAGCGCTTGTTGGAGGTCCTCGCGGCTTTCGGCCTGAACGGGAGTTTGACGGATCAAGTCGCGGCACATCGAAAAAGTGCCGTAAAGCTGGTCGTCCAGATCGTTGCGGTCAGTAATCACGACGATGGTAGGGTTTTCCATTGCAGGTTCGCGCATCAGCTGCCCGGCATAGAAGGCCATCAGCAGGCTTTTGCCTGACCCTTGGGTGTGCCAGATCACCCCCACCTTGCGGTCGCCCTTGGCGCGGGAGGCCTCCACCGTCGCGGCCACCGCCTTCTTAACGGCGTGGAACTGGTGATAACCGGCGATGATCTTGGCCGTCCCACTGCCCATTTCGCCAAATACCGTGAAATCGCGCAGCAGCGACAGAAGGCGCGGGCGGTGGAACACCCCGTCGAACAGCACCGACATTTCGGGATGGCCTTTGGGGGCCACATCCGCGCCGTCTGTGGTGCGCCACGGCATGAAGCGTTCGTCATTGGCCGTCAGCGACCCCACGCGGGCGAGGATGCCGTCCGTCGTCACCAACAGGCCATTGGTGCGAAACAGCGAAGGGATTTGCATTTTGTAGGTCTGAAGCTGGTTATAGGCTGCCCCCAGCGTGGCGTTCTCGGCCCCGGGCTTTTTCACCTCGATCACGCCCACCGGCAGGCCGTTGAGAAACACCACCACATCCGGGCGGCGGTTGTAGCCACCTTCAATCACTGTGAATTGGGATATGGCCAGCCAGTCGTTGTGCTGGTCGTCAGGGTCGATCAGGCGCACGGTTTCATACTTGATGGCCCCGTCGTCGCCGCGAAACTCCACCTTGACCCCGTCGGTCATCAAGTGATGCAAGCGGCGGTTTTCTTCGATCAGGGTGGGGCGTTCGGCGGCAATGACCTTGCGAATGGCATCCTCGCGGGCGTCTTCTGGCAAGCTGGGGTTCAATCTGCCCACAGCTGCGCGAAACCGCTTCATCAGCAAAACGTCGGAATATGCGTCGCGCTCTGGCACTTTGCCATCGGGGCAACTGATGGCATCATTTAGGCAAGTGTAGCCAAGGCGGGCTAGGTGATCGAGAAGGATGGCTTCGACGTCAGCTTCCGACAGGATGGACATTTTGGTCCCTCAACAGTTCAAAGAGTGAAAGGTTTGTGGATCACTTATTCCCATCAAGGGCGTTTGTTGGGCGAAAAATGGCATAAAGTGATCCTCAAGGGCTTTTGTCGTGCATAAGTGATCTTCAAAATGCATCCTTGCCCTCCGAAATGTTCAAAAGCTCTGGGAAGGCCAGCACCGCAGCTCTGCGACCACTGGATGGCCGAATTTCTCGCAGCAATCCGTTGTCGCGCACCAAGCGCAAAATTCGTTTGGCGGTAGCTTCTGGAATATCAACGTGCAGGAAGAAATCAGTCGCACTAAAAATGGGGCGGCTGAAAAACCAGTCTAGTGCGCGCACCCCGTATTGCGACCGCGTAGCCTCGACCATCCAATCCTTGCGCTGGTTGTAAAGCGCGTGGATCGCTTGTGCTTTGGCCTGATTGGTTCCGGCTTGTGTGATGATCGCTTTCAGGAAAAAGCCGCACCAGCCCGTCCAGTCGCCATCACGCGAAACGGCCAAAAGTCGGTCGTAATATTCGTCTCTGTGGCTCTCTAGATATTCGCTCAAATAGAAATTTGGTCGCGACAACAGCCCCTTAGCCTTCAAAAACAAGGGGACGATCAATCGCCCAAGCCGCCCGTTGCCGTCAAGAAACGGGTGGATCGCCTCAAATTCGGCATGAGCAATGGCCAGTTGCACCAAAGCATCGGGGGCGGGGTCGTGCAGGTAATGCTCCCAAGCGCTCATCGCATTGGGCAGATGTTCGACAGAACAGGGCACAAAGCGCGCCTGTTCGATCGTGCAGCCCTCGGGACCTATCCAGTTCGGGATGCGGCGGTATTCGCCCGGGTCCTTGCTGCGCCCGCGCACGCCCTGCATCAGGCGGGCGTGGGTCAGCCGCACCAAACGCTGCGATAAGGGCAAGGTGTCCAAAAGGGAGGTCGCTTCGGCCAAGGCGGCCCGATAATTCAGCACTTCGCGAATGTCAGCCTTTTTCGGGGTGCTTTCATCGTCAATATCTCCACCCGCTTCAAACTCCAAAACTTCGCCAAGCGTCGCCTGCGTCCCTTCGATCCTGCTGGAAAGCACAGCTTCCTGCGAGGTGAGAGGCGATAGCAAAACATTCGGGTTGGGAATGCCATGCAAGACGCCCTCGTACCGCGCCACCGCCGCATTGGCCGGTCCGATCAACGGCAAAAGATGCACCCAATCGAGGGCAGGTGGCGGGAAGCCGCCCTGATGATGGAGAACCGGCATTACAGCACCTCCGCGATGGAAGCGTCCGCCTCGGCCACCCGCAACTCGCCCGACATCAGGCGGGGCAGGAGGAGGTCGCGGGTTTGGGCTAGGATTGCAGTTTCTTGGACTAATGACAAAATCTTCGCAAAGAGTGGGGCTATGTTGGCTTCGAAGGCTTCAAATACAGTACGGGTTACCATCGGCATTTCTACAGCTTCAAAGGTTTGACGGGTGATTGTGGAGAAAACCGAGCCGTGCGCCATTGATTGAAGTTGGCCGACCATGTGCTTGGTGATTAGGTAAGTGAAACAATCCCCAACCCCATTTGCTCCTTGCAGGGCATAGCAGGATTGATTGAACGTCATTTCTTGTCCGGTCATGGCAAGGTTGCCGACCGTGCCCCTAGCCGTAATGATCGTCGATCCCTTACGAACCAAACGCGCAGAACTACCAAGCAAGCCAGCCTCTGTTATCGACTTTTCGGTTTCGGTGACAAAAACACTCCCTGCGCTCGGGGTATCCGCTACTGAAAACCACGGGATTGAGCCGTTCCAGTATTCGTCAACCGAAGTCTTTGGCGTGCCTCCACCGATGATTGACAGGAAATCGGTGAGAGGTTGCTTCGCCCACCCCTCCGGCTTGCCGTCATCATCCAGCCGGTCGGGGAATAGGTCCCACAGGGCGGGGGAGAGGTAGGGGGCTAGGCCCGCCATCTTGGCGCGGGTGGGGCCGAAGTCGACGAACCAGTCGCGAAACACCGCCCGCGCCATCGCCTCCAACGTCTCGTTTATCCGCCGGTTCAGTTCGATCTTGTCATCCAGCGCGCCAAGGATGGCTGCTATGGCGCGTTGTTCGGTGAGGGGCGGATGATAGATCGGAATTGTTCCAAGGTCTTTTTGAGTTATCAAAGGATTTGCTGCGCCACGGTTCATTCCAGCAGCGTCGGCAATCCGAAACTGGAGTGCATACCGTAAGAACCGAAAATCAGTCTGATCATTCTTTGGAAATATAACAAGGGCGTTGTCAGAAGGCCAACAGGGTTCCGAAGGTGAGAACAGCTTCCCAAGGGTGCCAACGCGACCAGTAATCAAGATGTTACCTGCGTAGAGAGAGCTGTCGGTGTAACCAGAAGGTCCACCGCCCCCGATCACGGGAATTGTCAGATCGGTAGCTTTGGCCTTTTCTACCCTGATTGGGCGCTTGCCACTTGTGATAATGGCAACTTGAGCAAGACTTAGTTCGCTGCTCACAGTGCTACCACCCCAGCAAGCCGCGCCCGGATCGTGGCGGTCAGTTCGTCGGCAAGCGCGAACTGCTCGTCCAGCTTCTCCTGCAACGCAGTGAAGCGGTCGATGAAGGGCACGTCGTCCTCCTCTGCCGCCTCTGCCCCGACATAACGGCCCGGGGTCAGGACGTGGCCGTGGGACCGGATTTCCTCAAGGCTGGCGGATTTACAGAAACCCGCGATGTCGGCGTAGCCCTCTCCCAGACGCCACGCGTGGTAGGTCTCGGCGATCTGGGCCATGTCGGCCTCGGTAAACTCTTTGCGGGTGCGGTCGACCATCACGCCCAGCTTGCGGGCGTCGATGAACAGCACCTGCCCCCGCCTGTCGCGCAGCTTCTTGCCCTTTGCGATGCCGTTGGATTTGTCTTTGGCCAAGAACCACAGGCAGGCCGGAATTTGGGTGGAGTAGAACAGCTGGCCCGGCAGGGCGATCATGCAATCGACCACTTCGCCCTCGATCAGGGCTTTGCGCATGTCGCCTTCGCCCGATTGGGTGGATGACATCGACCCATTGGCCAGCACCACGCCCGCTGTGCCCGTGGGCGACAGTTGATGCAGAATGTGTTGCAGCCACGCGTAGTTGGCGTTGCCAGCGGGCGGGATGCCGTATTTCCAGCGGGCATCTTCGCGCAGCCGATCACCGCCCCAGTCGGAAATGTTGAAAGGCGGGTTGGCAAGGATGAAATCAAACCGCAGGTCGGCCAGTTCGTTTTTGTGAAAGGTGCCTTCGGTGTTCCACTTGATGTCGGCATCAATACCGCGCACGGCAAGGTTCATCTTGGCCAGCCGCCAAGTGGTGTAGTTCATTTCTTGGCCGTAAATGGCGATGTCGCCCAATTTGCCGCCATGGGCAGCGACGAACTTTTCCGATTGCACAAACATGCCGCCCGACCCACAGCAGGGGTCATAGATGCGACCTTTGTAAGGTTCGAGCATTTCGACCATGGTGCGCACGACCGAACTGGGGGTGTAGAACTCGCCGCCACGCTTGCCTTCAGAGCCTGCGAATTGGCCGAGGAAGTATTCGTAGACGCGGCCCAGCAGGTCGCTGGCGGTGTTGGATTTCGCGCCGAGGGCAATGCCCGAAATCAGGTCTATCAGTTCACCCAGCATGACGGCAGACAGGGCGGGGCGGCCAAAGTCTTTTGGCAGAACACCTTTCAGGATCGGGTTGACCTTTTCGATGGCCATCATGGCCTCGTCGATCAGCTTGCCGATGCTGGGCTGCTTGGCATTGGCTTGCAGGTGTGACCACCGGGCTTCCTGCGGTACCCAGAAGATGTTTTCGGCCAGATAGGCGTCGGGGTCTTCGGCCTCTTCGGGGTATTCTGCCAGAAGGCTTGCACGTTTGGCTTCAAAAGTACCGGAAATGTGGCGCAAGAAGATCAGGCCAAGGGCTACATGCTTGTAATCGCTGGGTTCCATGCTGCCACGCAGCTTGTCTGCGGCCTTGAAAAGACTTGCTTCAAACCCAAGGTCACTATCTGCATTTGCCATATCACGCCGCCCTTAATGATTGGAGAAAGCCTAAGACGTCCGGCCCCCGCAAGTCTAGGTGAAAAAAAGAAAGTGTCCCCGCTCAAGGCCGGGTGCAATCCGAAGTTATCACGGCGATCTGTCCAGCTTGGATAGAAGGCCCCTGGTTGGGTAGGCGTCGACGATGTGCTAAGTGCGTCCGCCGTTAACCTCTTTGTAACGGCATCACTGTGGACCACATATGCCGTGGCATGTGCCGAAAGGATGCCGCGGCATATGCCGTGGCATGTGCCGAAAGGATGCCGCGGCACTGGCATGGTATCAGCATGTACCCGGGTTTGATGTAGCTGCCTTGACGCCGTGCTTCCAAGGTGCAGACAGGCT
>JBAXLX010000154.1:0-8111 GCA_037134595.1 Pseudomonadota bacterium | reverse complement strand
GGCTAAGGGGTTGCTGACCGCGCGGTCCTTCCGGCGAAGCACCAAAATTTCGATAGAGCGCATCACCACATGATGAAAATGCATTCTGTCCGGATGCATGGATGGCTTTTTATGGCCTAGGCGGCGTGCAATTGTCAGCAGAGTGTCGGCAATTGGCCAGAAGAAGACGAGGGCGAGCGCAAATGGCGACAGGTCGGGCACCAAGTTCGCCAATTGCACTGCCGAGCATGCCAAAATAAACCCAATGCCCGTCGCTCCGGCATCTCCTAGAAAGATCCGGCCGCGCGGGAAGTTCAGCAGCAGAAATCCCAGTAAGGCAGCCGCCAAGGTTATCAGAGCCAGGCCGAATTCTGCCTGCCCTGCCTTAGATGAAATAATCGCCAAAGCTAAGGCAACCGCGGCAGAAGTGAGGCCGCATAGGCCATGCAATCCATCCAATAAATTGAAAGATTGCGTGACCCCCGTAAAGGCGAAGACACTAAAAGCGATGGCAAGTGCCTGATGCGTCAATGCGGCGTCCAAGGCCACAATTCCAAGGTGATCAATCGCCGCACCGGACAGGAGAATTGCCAGCAAACTGCTGACCGCGCCCGCCAGAAGGCGCAAGTAAGGATTAACGCGCCATCCTGCGTCTTCGATCAACCCGACCAAGATCACCGGAAGCGCCAAGATAATATTAAGAGTGACTTGGGGATGGCCGTTCGCAAGGCCGAGCGCCAAAGAGGTTGACCACGCCAAGAAGATCGCCACGCCACCGAACCGTGATGTGGATCGCAAATGTACTGCCTGAATGGCTTTGATGTCATTTCGACGCGCCACCGACACGTGATTGAGATAGACAGCCACAATCGACAAAGAAAACGTGAGTGCGGCAACGAATAACCAACCCAAATCTTTCAAACCACCACCCCATTGTTTTTATCTGCGGTGGATAATAAGTTCATGCTTGCCTTTATTGACTTTTGCCGCGCTTGCAGTTCAGCTAAAAGCGCTGAATATGCCTTCTCCACATAATCCCCGCCCTTGACGCGACCCACGACAGGTTGCTTGCGATCTTTTAGACGGATGATGTCCTTAGCCTCAAGATGAGACTTTACCTTGAAGAAGGTTCCCCGGAATACTTTTGAGAACTTGTGATAAAATTTCAAATTTTTATTTGGGGGGCAGGGTATTGATATTATTAATCTCAGGTATATATCTCTCATCCCCCCCCCATTTTCCATGTGGTGAATCCTCTGTTTTCTTTCGCAGACCTTTATTATCAACTCAAAGTCGACTTTTGATCTTTTTTGTCGTTCCGCGGACTGTTTTTATCAAAGTGGGTGAACACTCTAATTTTTTTATAACAGCTTTTCGCATTTACTAAATTCATACATCAATCTTTGGTAGAATGGTATCCATCGCTCGACTTATGAAAGCATTATTTAGTATAATTCATGTACTGAATGGACGTCCTTTAACCATCCAAGCGAAGAAACCAGCTCCGGTCGATGGGTACAATCTTTGCCAAGGTTAGGGCTGCCCAAAGAAGCAAAAGGCCTGGCCCTTGGCGCCAAGGGTCTGCAGGGCCAGTTCCCGCGCCTGAAGTGGTTTGGGCTTTTGCGAACAGGGTTGCGGCTCAGCTCAGAGGCATCGTGGTTACGTTTCAGGCCGTCTTTTGTGTGCGATAGAAAAGGCGAATGGCAAACAATCAGGCCACAAAATGAAGGCTTCGACCGTAAAGTCGGTGCTGGCAGCATTTAAGGCGAACCAGCAGCCCGTCCCAGAAGACCTGAGACCCGATGCCAGCACCGAAGTCTCCCCGTTATGCCCATCGGCCCATCTGCAAGCCATGACCCGGTGATCGGGGCCCCACGCCGTGCCTCCTACACGCAAATACCCCGATGTGACATCTTACCCGGACCGCCATAGCAGGCAGCGCTTGGCGCCGAATTCGGCAGCATCGGCGTCGAGTCCCGTTATGCGGCCTTCCTCGCCGCCGAACCCAAGACCCAAGAGTCCCCCTATGCGCCCGCGACCAAGGCGATGAAGCGGTGTGCGTTTGAGAAGATCTTGGACATTCTGGCCGATCAGCTCGGCGCGGCCTGCTGGTTTCAGACCCACCATACACAGGGTCTGATCGACCGCCTGACTGATCCCGCGGCGCATTAGACGTCCTGCAAGAAACTGGGCGTTTGAGTCGCTTTGCCAAGAGAGCGGGCAACAGATCCAAAGGCCGCCACCAAGAGCGGGTTTGATGCCACCGACGGCATCGAACCATGCACGCCAGGCCAAGTTGCATCGGCGTTGGCGCCGCATCCCCTTAGCACCTCGACAGGGCTGGCAAAGCGCCAATGGCGCGTAACAGGCACGACTTTGGCCGATGTCGTGCGCCTTGGGCCGCAGCGCCTTGTCGACGGCTGCATCTTACATAGGTGTCAGAAATTGGGAAAACGGACCGCACTTGAGGCCGTCTGCCCGGTGTCACCCGAACCGCCCGCCCACTTGGCCACGGTCAAAACCACGATCTTCTTGAGCCAGAACGGCAAGCCCCGATTGCCCGCCGGCTTGGGCAATCGGGTCCGCGCGCTGGCCGAGGACCTTGGCTTTGACGGCAGCCCCCCGTGGCATCCGCAAAGCCCGCGCTAACGCCCTCTTGGCATCCGGGGCTGACTTGGGTGGAATTGCGGCGATCGTGGGCCACAGCTCACCGTCTGTGACAGCCCACGACTCCGCAGCAGCGGTCTGCGTGGGAATTGCCAAAACGAACCAGGCTAACCCTTACCTTTTCATCAAACCCAATCCAACCGAGGATATAAACAATGATAAACAATACCCTAACAGAAATATGGTGACCCCGGAAGGAATCGAACCCTCAACCTTGGACTTAGAAGATCCTTGCTCTATCCAGTTGAGCTACGGGGCCACGCGGGCATTTAGCGGCAGGGCACACCCTCACGCAAGGGTGCGTGTCATGAAAATCGACATCGGGTCCAGCACATAGTCGCCAAAGGGCGGGCATCGGGTGAAGCCTGCCTTTTCATACAAGACCCGCGCCGGGGTGAAAGCCTCTTGCGAGCCTGTTTCAAGGCTAAGCCGAGTCACTCCCGCCGCCTGTGCGGCCGCCACCAGATGCGCCAGCATCTGGTGCGATAGGCCGCGGCCGCGGTGTTCGGCCAAGACATGCATCGACTTGATTTCGGCATGGGTGCCGTCAAATATCTTGAAAGCCCCCATCGCCACTGGCACTGCGTTCTCGCGCAGCACAAAGAAATGCACCTGCGGAACATCCAGTTCGCCCGCATCCATCATATGGATGCTTTCGGGCGGCGTGTCGGTGTGCATATCGGCGGTGTGGCGCGCAAACAACAGCGCCAGATCGGCGCCGGTCGGGCTTTCTTTCTGGATCACGGGGTTACTTGCCCCCCATCAAGGCCATGCCGTTGATCGACAATGCCCCGGGTGTGGGCGCATCAATCTGCCAGATCAGCTTATCGCCTTCGGCCTTGGCCATGCCTTGCGCCATGCCAAAGCCCATCATCGCTTCGGCTTTCATGTCATCGGGGGCGGCGTTCAGAACGGCCCTCAGCGCATCTGCCCCCGTCAGGGTGACCGTGGCCGTACCAGTAGGTGCTTCCATGTCAGGGCCCAAAACCATGGCGCCTTCATAGGTCAGCCCATAGCCAGCGCCGCTCAAAGCGCCGGGGTTGAGCGTGATTGTGACCGTGCCCTTGGGCAGCAGGGCGGCTTGCAGTTTGGCGTCAAACTCTGGCCCCGTCGCGGTTGCCAAAGGCGCATCAAGGGCAGACAGGGCGGCGGTCACGGCGGCGGCAAGGTCAAAATCGGTGACTTGCACGTCCAAAGTCATCGACTGCGGCACCAAGGGGGCGGCCCAATCGGGAACCAGTCCCGCTGGCAGGGTCACACCGGAGATACGAAAGCCCTCGCGGAATTTGCCCTGCGCCACAGCGCCGTTCATATCCAGCCAAAAGCCCATGTCTTGCACGCCAACCGCCCCCATCGGGGTGTCAACGCTCAGCATACTGACTTTGCCATTGGCCTGCAGATTGCCAAAGAAAGGCATCGCGGCCAGAAAGATCGCTTTCAGCCCGGCTTGATCGGCCTCTTTGGAAGCCGGGTCGGGATGGGCCACAAGCCAGGCTGCAAGCTGCAACATCTCGGCCCCCATGAACTGGTTACCGCTCAGCGTTTCCGATAGGCTGTCGGCCTTAAGGGTGATGGGCATGGCCGGCTCACCCTCCATCGCGGGGGTGGTCATCGTCTCGGACAAGCCATGGGAGGTAAGGGTCGCGCTAAAATCCATACCACCAGCCGCGGCGGCGGCACCGGTGCTGTCCAGCGTGCCAGACTCGACCGAGGCTTGAACCGTTTGCGGCGGGGTGGACTCGGGCGGATAGATCGTCTCGACAAGGGTCATGCCGGAAAACGTGCTGGTCGACTTGGTAAATCCCATCAGGGCTTCGTCAAAGGTGCCAACAAAGGATAGGCTTGCGATCTCTTCTTTGATGTCAACGGATTTTGGCATCGACAGGTCGATCGAGATCGGCTGATCGAGGGCGACCGCCCAAGTGCCATCGCCATTGTCGCCCAGATGTAAGGCGATGGGGGTCACAGTGCCTGTCAGGCCAGCGTCTTGGCCCAGCGCGATCAAACTTTGGACATTCAAGGTCAGATCATAGACATCGCCATGGGCCACAACGCTGATCACCGCCGCGCCCGCGCCCAAATAGGTCTGGAAAACCTGCGCCAGATGATCGGCCCCTTCAGGTGTGGCGGGATTGGCCAGCACGGATGAGGCAAACAAGAAGGGAACAAGGGCAAGGGCAAGTTTCTTCATGATATCTCTCCAAGGGTGCGCGGCCGCTAGGGGGAAGGCGTTCAGTGGGTCCACACGCCCTTGCGGAAGGTGGCAAAGTTTTCGCCGTAGCCGCCTGCACGGATGTTAGGGCGGCGGGCATGCGGGTCGACCACGTCACATTCGATGCCGCGCGCGGCGGCGTAAGCCTCTGCCGCTTCACGGGTTTCAAACCGCAGGCGCACTTGCGACTCCATATCGTCAGACGATGTCCAGCCCATCAGCGGGTCGACACTGCGGGCCGAAGCCGGGGCAAATTCCAGCACCCAGCCTTTGGCCTTGGCCGTGCCGGACTGCATGGCCGTTTTGGCCGGTTGATAGATGCGCGCGCGCATGGAAAACCTCATGGATTTTGAACACCTGCACTATTGCCGAAAAGCGCGAAAAGGCAAGGTGCTGTCGGCCAACCTGCTGGGAGAAGGTGGGGTGTGGGTGCGGATGGCCGACAGAGATTGCTGCTTGCCCGCTGAATTTGGCCGCAAGTCGGCACATTTTCAATCGCCAAATGCCCCGCGCCTTCGGCTATATTCCTAAAATTGCAGCCCTTTTCTTAACGATCGCGCAAGGAAGGCGCGGCCCAAGGCCCCCCACCCCTTTAACCGGACCACAATCAGAATAGATTAGGCCCTGAAGGGAATCACCATGCCCCATAACAACGACAACGCGCTGGCCATCCGCCCCGAGGTTCTGACCCGCCCCAAACTGGAAGGCGGGCGGCGCTTTGTCATGCACACCCCCTTCCAGCCCGCAGGCGACCAGCCCAAAGCGATTGCCGAACTGTCAGCAGGCGTTCTGGCCGGCGATCACGATCAGGTTTTGCTGGGCGCGACCGGCACGGGCAAGACCTTTACCATGGCCAAGGTGATCGAAGAAACCCAGCGTCCGGCCATCATCTTGGCGCCGAACAAAACCCTCGCGGCCCAGCTTTACACGGAATTCAAAGGCTTTTTCCCACAAAACGCCGTGGAATATTTCGTCAGCTACTACGACTATTTCCAGCCTGAAGCCTATGTCGCCCGAACCGACACCTATATCGAAAAAGAATCGCAGATCAACGAACAGATCGACCGGATGCGCCACTCGGCCACCCGCGCGCTGCTGGAACGTGACGATGTGATTATCATCGCGTCGGTGTCGTGCATCTACGGCATAGGCTCGGTTGAAACCTATTCGGCGATGACGCAAGATTTGATCGTGGGCCAAAGCTACGACCCGCGCAAGATGATCGCCGAGCTGGTGACGCAGGCCTATCGGCGCAACGAAATGGCCTTTGCGCGGGGATCGTTTCGGGTGCGCGGCGATACGATCGAACTTTGGCCCGCCCACTTGGAAGACCGCGCATGGCGATTTTCTTTCTTTGGCGAAGAGCTGGAATCGATCACGGAATTTGACCCTTTGACGGGGGCCAAAACCGATGTCTTCAAGCAAATCCGCATCTATGCCAATTCGCACTACGTCACCCCGCGCCCCACGCTGCAACAGGCGGTGAAGGGGATAAAGATTGAACTGCAACAAACCCTTGACCGCTTTGTCGCCGAAGGCAAACTGCTGGAAGCCCAGCGTCTGGAACAGCGCACCAATTTCGATGTCGAGATGATCGAGGCAACGGGGGCCTGCGCGGGGATCGAAAACTACTCACGCTACCTGACAGGCCGCGCGCCCGGTGAACCGCCGCCCACCTTGTTTGAATTCATTCCCGACACTGCCATCGTCTTTGCCGACGAATCCCACGTTTCGGTCCCGCAGATCGGCGGCATGTACAAAGGCGACTTTCGCCGCAAGATGACCTTGGCCGAACACGGCTTTCGCCTGCCCTCTTGCATGGACAACCGCCCCCTGAAGTTCGAGGAATGGGACGCGATGCGCCCGCAATCGGTGTTCGTCTCGGCCACGCCCTCGGCATGGGAGCTGGAGCAGGCGGGGGGGGTCTTTGTCGAACAGGTGATCCGCCCGACAGGCTTGATTGACCCGATGGTCGAAATTCGCCCCGTCGAAATGCAGGTCGACGACCTGCTGGACGAGGTGCGCAAAGTGTCCTTGCGCGGGATGCGCACCTTGGTGACCACGCTCACCAAGCGCATGGCCGAAGATTTGACCGATTATATGCACGAACAGGGCATTCGCATCCGCTATATGCACTCTGACATTGACACCTTGGAACGCATTGAAATCCTGCGCGATTTGCGGCTGGGGGCCTTTGATGTGCTGGTCGGGATCAACCTTTTGCGCGAAGGGTTAGACATTCCTGAATGCGGGCTGGTGGCGATTTTGGATGCGGATAAGGAAGGGTTCTTGCGGTCTGAAACCTCGCTGATCCAGACCATCGGGCGCGCCGCGCGCAATGTCGAAGGTCGGGTGATTATGTATGCCGACCGGATTACGGGCTCGATGGAGCGTGCGCTTTCGGAAACGGATCGGCGGCGCGCCAAACAGGTGGCTTATAACGTCGAACACGGCATCACGCCGCATACTGTGCAGAAAAATGTCGAAGACGTGCTGCATGGCCTGTGGCAAGGCGACACCGACCAATCGCGCATCACCGCCAAGGTTGATAAAGCCCATGTCGGCCAAAACCTCGCCGCCCATCTAGACGCCATGCGCCAGCAAATGCGCAAAGCAGCAGAGAATCTGGAATTCGAAGAAGCCGCCCGCCTGAGGGACGAGGTCAAGCGCCTAGAGGCCGTCGAACTTGCGGTGGCCGACGACCCCTTGGCCCGCCAAAGCGTGATCGAAGAGGCGGTGGAGGAAGCGGTGTCAAAATCTGGCCGCTCGACAGGGGGGCGCGCCGGACAACGGGGCGGCAAGGCAAGGCGGCGGTAAAGCCCTGTGCGCTCCACTTTGAGAGCGAGATCAGGACTCACAGCTAGTGTTCGCCGTCCGACAAAAAGTACCCGCGTCCCGAGAAGACCAAACCTTGTAAGGATTGAACTGGCAAGACAAATTTCGCCTCATTAGGAGGTACTTTGCGTCAGATTCAGAACACTAGAACATGACCACGGCAACGAACGAAAAACACTCGCACTTCTCCCGTTAAGAACCTATAATGTCTGCGGGCATGTGCGCCATCTTAACGAAAGAGCAATGGTCAATGTTTCCGATCTTATTATTAAAAGGCTTATTAGATATTGCGCTTTACTTTTTTGCGTATTTCTTTTTAACAATCGGGCCTCTCTTGGCAGCTATGGCAGGCTGGAATATACTATTTGGGAAAGAGCTCGATGACGGGTATCCCAAACTTTTTGTTCAGTTAGTTTTG
>JBAXLX010000153.1:0-8133 GCA_037134595.1 Pseudomonadota bacterium | reverse complement strand
TGCGCGTGCTCGCCCCCGATGGCCTGACCTTGCGCAAACAAATGGCCCAAATCATCAAGACCCTGTCCGCGCGGCCCCTGCCCCGCGTGTGGTTGAGTGGAGGAACCCTATGAACCTAACCCCGCGTGAACGCGAAAAGCTGCTGATCAGCCTTGCCGCCATGGTCGCCCGTGGCCGCTTGGCCCGAGGTGTGAAGCTGAACCACCCCGAGGCGATTGCCCTGATCACCGACTTTGTCGTCGAAGGGGCCCGCGATGGCCGCATGGTCGCCGACCTGATGCAGGCGGGGGCCCATGTCATCACCGCCGACCAATGCATGGCAGGCGTGCCCGAGATGATCCATTCCGTCCAAGTCGAAGCCACCTTTCCCGATGGCACCAAGCTTGTCACCGTCCACCACCCCATCCGCTAAGAGGCCAAAGATGAAACGCCTGACCGCTGTTCTGGTTGCCCTGCCCACCCTCGCCATGGCCCATGCGGGCGACCACACAGGCCTTGGCCTGACACATCTTTTGACCGAGCCCGACCATCTGGCGCTGATCGCAGCCCTTGTCGTCGTGGTGGCGCTGGTGATTTACAAACTGCGGTCGCGCCCATGATCCCCGGAGAGGTCTTTCCCGCCCAAGGCGATATCATCCTGAACGCTGACCGTTCGGCCATCACTCTTTTGGTCGCCAACACTGGCGACCGCCCGGTGCAAGTGGGCAGCCATTACCACTTTGCCGAAACCAACCCCGGCCTGTCCTTTGACCGCGACGCCGCCCACGGGATGCGCTTGGATATCCCCGCCGGCACCGCCGTGCGCTTTGAACCGGGCCAGACCCGAGAGGTCAACTTGGTGCCCTACGGCGGCTTGCGCAAAGTTTACGGCTTTAACGCCAAAGTGATGGGAGATCTGTAATGGCCACCCGCATTTCCCGCCCTGATTACGCCGCCATGTATGGCCCCACCACGGGCGACCGTGTGCGCTTGGGTGATACCGATATCATCATCGAGGTCGAATACGACCTGACCACCTACGGCGAAGAGGTGAAATTCGGCGGCGGCAAGGTGATCCGCGACGGCATGGGGCAAAGCCAGATCCCGCGGTCGGGCGGTGCGGTGGATAGCGTCATCACCAATGCGCTGATCTTGGACCACTCGGGCATCTACAAGGCCGATGTCGGCCTGCGTGATGGGCTCATCCATGCCATCGGCAAGGCTGGCAACCCCGATACGCAAACGGGCGTCACAATCATCATCGGCCCCTCAACCGAGGTGATCGCGGGCGAGGGGAAAATCCTGACCGCAGGCGGCTTTGACTGCCATATCCACTTCATCGCCCCCGGCCAGATCGACGACGCGCTGCATTCGGGCATCACCACGATGCTGGGCGGCGGCACGGGGCCAGCGCACGGCACGCTGGCCACCACCTGCACGCCCGGCCCTTGGCATATGGGGCGGATGCTGCAAGCGCTTGACGCCTTTCCGATCAACTTTGGCCTGTCGGGTAAGGGCAACGCCTCGCGCCCCGAAGGGCTGGTCGAAATGGTCAAGGCAGGGGCCTGCGCGCTCAAACTGCATGAAGACTGGGGCACAACGCCTGCGGCCATCGACTGCTGCCTGACCGTGGCGGACGAAATGGATGTGCAGGTGATGATCCACACCGACACGCTCAACGAATCGGGCTTTGTGGAAAACACCATGGCGGCGATCAAAGGCCGCACCATCCACGCCTTTCACACCGAAGGTGCCGGTGGCGGCCATGCGCCGGATATCATCAAGGTCGTCACCTCGCAAAACGTGATCCCGTCTTCCACCAATCCGACCATGCCCTACACCGTCAACACGCTGGAAGAGCATCTGGATATGCTGATGGTCTGCCACCATCTTGACCAATCCATCGTCGAGGACGTGGCTTTTGCCGAAAGCCGCATCCGCCGCGAAACCATCGCGGCCGAGGATATTTTGCACGATATGGGGGCTTTCTCGATCCTGTCGTCGGACAGCCAAGCCATGGGACGGGTGGGCGAGGTCATCACCCGCACATGGCAAACCGCCCATAAGATGAAGCAACAACGCGGCCGCTTGACAGAAGAGGTCGGCCAAAACGACAATGTCCGCGCCAAGCGCTATGTCGCCAAATACACCATCAACCCCGCCATCGCCCAAGGGATGAGCCGCCATATCGGTTCGATCGCCATCGGCAAACGCGCCGATCTGGTGCTGTGGACCCCGGCCTTTTTCGGGGCAAAGCCCGAAATGGTGCTAGTGGGCGGCATGATCGCCTGTGCCCAGATGGGGGATACCAACGCCTCTATCCCCACGCCGCAGCCCACCTACGCCCGCCCGATGTTCGGGGCTTATGGCCGCGCTGTCGAACGCAACGCGGTGCTCTTTGTCAGCCAAGCCGCCCAAGCCGATGGGGTGCGCGGTCAGTTGGGGCTGGGCAAGCAAACCCTGGCGGTGGAAAACACCCGCACCATCGCCAAGCGCGACATGGTGCACAACCACGCCACACCCCTCATCGAGGTGAACCCCGAAACCTACGAAGTCCGCGCCGATGGCGAGCTTTTAACCTGCGAGCCCGCCGCCGAACTGCCCTTGGCGCAAAGATACTTCCTCTACTAACCCGCAAAACCCGTACAATTTGACTAAAATTGTCTTCATCTTGGCCCAAATACTCCACGGGGGTCCGGGGGTGTGAAACCCCCGGTCCGCCGGTGCCGCCAAAACCAGCGCTGAAAGCACAGACCATGCCCGACCTGCCCCCCGCCCGCGCGCTTCTCTCCACCGCCCCCGCCGCAGTTTATGGTACGGTGGTGCTGGGCTATGACGAACGCCTCTTGCGGCGCAAACGCTTGGTGACCGAGCAGGGCGAGGGCTTCTTGGTCGACCTGCCCGCCGTCACCAACCTAGACGACCACTGGGGCTTTGCCTTGCAAGATGGCCGCGCCATAGCGGTTGTGGCGGCCGAGGAAGCGCTGGTGGAAATCACCGGCCAAGACCTGCACCGCCTTGCGTGGCATATCGGCAACCGCCACACCCCCTGCCAGATCGAAGCCACCCGCCTGCTGATCCGCCGCGACCATGTGCTGGAAGCGATGCTGGCGCAACTGGGCGCCAAGGTCGCCTATGTGACCGAGCCGTTCAAACCCGAAGGTGGCGCTTACGGCACGGGCCGCACCATGGGCCACAGCCACGGACCAGAGGCCACGCCAGACCCCCACACACACGCCGAAACCTTTGGCTGGCACGATCACGGCGACGGCAAGGTGCATTTCCACCCCGCAAAGCCCAAATGAGCGGGCTGCTTAGCCTGATCCAATGGCTTTCGCCCGCCTTTCCAACGGGCGGCTATGCCTATTCCCATGGGCTTGAGCAGGCCGTGGTCGATGACACCCTGACCGATGCGCCCAGCCTGCAACGCTGGCTGACCGATATTCTCACCCACGGCACAGGCCGCCAAGACGCGATCCTTCTGGCCTGCGCCCTGCGCGAAGGGGCCGATTATGACGCGCTGGGCGATCTCGCCTTAGCCGTCGCCTCAAGTGCCGAGCGGGCCGAAGAAACCCTTGCCCAAGGCACAGCGCTGGCCCAGACCGTCGCAGCCCTGACAGGGCGCAGCCTGAAACCCTGCGCCCTTCCCATTGCTTTGGGCCAAGCCGCTGCCCCGCTGAACCTGCCCGCCCCGCAGGTGATCGCGCTGTATCTGCACGCCTTCGCCTCGAACCTCGTGCAAACCATGGTGCGCTTTGTGCCCTTGGGCCAGACCGAGGGGCAGGCGACCCTTGCCGCCCTGCATCCGCTGATCCAAAGCCTGTCGCAAACCCTGTCCACCGCCACGCTAGATGACCTCGCCACCGCCACCTTCGGCGCCGAAATGGCCGCGATGCGCCACCAAACCCTGCAACCAAGGATTTTCAAGACATGAGCCTGAATGGCCCCCTGCGCGTTGGCATCGGCGGTCCGGTCGGTGCCGGCAAAACCACGCTGACCGAACAGCTGTGCCGCGCCTTGGCTGATCGCTGCTCGATGGCGGTGATCACCAATGACATCTACACCCGCGAAGACGCCGATTACCTGACCCGCGCCCAAGTCCTTCCCGCCGCCCGCATTCGCGGCGTGGAAACCGGCGGGTGCCCCCACACCGCCATCCGCGAGGATGCGTCGATCAACCTTGCCGCCGTGGCCGACCTGACCCGCGCCTACCCCGACCTTGACCTGATCTTGATCGAAAGCGGCGGCGACAATCTGGCCGCGACCTTCTCGCCCGAACTGGCCGATCTGTCGATCTACGTCATCGACACTGCGGCAGGCCAAGACATCCCGCGCAAAAAGGGCCCCGGTATCACGCGCTCTGACCTGCTGGTGGTCAACAAAACCGACCTTGCTCCCTTTGTCGGCGTCGACCTGACCCTGCTTGAAGACGACACCAAACGCGCCCGCGGCCCGCGCCCCTATGTGCTGGCCCGCCTGCGCCAAGGCCACGGCGTTGCTGCGATTGTGGCCTTTTTGGAAAAAGAGGGCGGTCTGGCTTTAAACAGCCCACCCGATAAAGGCTGATATCTAAAAAAGAATAACGGCGATTGCCTGAGCGTAACACCAAAGAGATCCCTTTTTTCACCATAAGGGCTCGGTTTTGCAGCGCTGATCGCAAAGTGCTTTTTTGGATTGTCAAAACGCGGTCACATTACAGTTAAGGTAGCGCACCCGTCGCGGGCCAAGAAATCTTGGCCCGCCGCCGTGTCAAAGGCCCAAAGTCGCGTCAGGCTGTGGGCTGAAAGGGCGTGTAGTCGACGTCATAGCCAAAGTATCGCGGCCCCACCAAGGCGATGCCTTCAGGGCTGCGCCATGCCGAGGAGGCCTCGAACGCCAAGGCCACAAGCCGCAGGCCGTAGCGCAGGCTGTCGGCGGTGACGGGGTTGCCGGATTCGGCTTCCAGAAGCGTGATCAGATCGGGCGTGGTGACGATCACCTTGCCGTCGCGTTCGGCCATCAGAAACTCGTTCTGGAAATCCAGCCGCAGGGTTTGGCCGCGCCAGCCGTCTACCCCTTCAAAGCGGGCCGTGCCACGGGCAAAGCCGCCTTCGGTGCGCCGTTCGATATCTTTGATGCGGCCGGTGAAAATCTCTTCCGCGCCGAGTTTGGCCTTGATCGCCTGAACCGGATCTTCGTGTGCTGCCCGCGCCTCGCGCAGGGCGCGGCCAAGGTCGGCGCATAGGCTGAGTGTGCCGCGCACCACCGCCTTTTTCGCCGTGGCGCCATCCATCGCATAAAAGGCCAAAAGAGCAGAGCCGCCCATTTCCACCGTGGCCGCCCGCGCCAACCGTTCGGTCCAAGCGTTGGACACGGTGTTCAAAACCAAGGAGTTGCCCTTATCATCGCACAAAACCATCGGCGTGGCCGATACGCCGTGCAGCGTAAAGGTCACCATCTGCAACTCTGGATAGGCCCGGCCCATCCCGTCGCCATCGACCAAGGGCAGGCCAGAGGCTGCTGCCACCACGAAGGGCGTGGTCGAATTCACACCGCCCGCCTCGCCACACAGCACCGCGTCGATTTTGCGGCCCAAAAGCTGCTCTAAAGCGCGAAAGGCGTTCATCAGCTCGTCGCCCTGCGGCAGTTTCTCGGTCATCACGGTGGGCGCGCCCATCATACAGACCGGCACGACCAAGGCATCGTCGGGCAATTCGGTCACGTCAATGATCTTGACCGGCCCATGTTTCAAAATGGCCTGCTGCGCCATGAGCTTGCCGACATAAGGATCCCCGCCGCCGCCCGTGCCCATGATGGCGCCGCCGACGGCAATATCTTCCATGTCCGCCGCGTGGACGATGCGTTTAATTTGCATGGTTTATCCTTTCAACTCAAGCGGGTGGAAAGTCAGGTCGGGATAGCCAAAGGCCTGCGGGCCTACGACCTTTAAAGCCTCGGGCGTTTTCATCAGGGGGTGGACGGGCAGGCCAATCACCGCCACGCGCTGGCCATAGCGCAACACTTCGGTGGTCAGCGGCTCTCCGGTTTCCAGATCAAGGTTGATGATCAGATCGGGCACCATGATGACGGGCACACCGTCGACCCACAGGACCAAATTCTCGTTCTGAATGGCAATGCGCCCTTCTTGGCCCTGATAGCCCTCCGAGCCTGCCAGCAAAGCATGCCCGCGCGCAAAGCCGCCCAGCAATTCGCGGCGGATGTCGGTAATCTTGCCGGTGAAAAACAAGGTGGCACCGGTTTCGGCGATCAGGCGATCCACCACATTTTGCCGTTTCGAGCGGGCGTTTTGGACCGTGCGGCCGATGTTCAAGGCCTGTGTCACAGTGCCCGGCACAGCCGTTTTGCGCACAAAATCCATCCGCATCGGGGCAATGGCCAACCCCGCCGCAGCCCCCATATCGACCGAAGTCGATCGGGCAAAGCGTTCCAGCCAATACATATCCTTGACATGTTTAAAGACCACCACATTGCCCTTGTCATCGGCGATGGCCGCAGGGGCGGGTTTGGCCCCGTAGATGAAGAACGTGGTCATTTGCACTTCGGGAAAGGCGCGGCCCATCCCATCGCCGTCAATCACCGGCAGGCCTGCCAGAGCCGCCGCAATGATCGGTTCAATCGAATTCGCCCCGCCGATCTCGGCCGAGATCAGGGCCGACACGCGGACATTCGCAGCCTCTTCCACCGCGCGCATCGCGCGGTAGCATTCGCCGCCCTCTTCGATCTTCTCCACCCCCACCACGGGCGCACCGATCCCGCCCACCTCGCCCACCCAAGCGTCATCGGGCAGGGCATCGAGCGGCAGCACGCGCACCTGCGCGCCCTTGCGGATCAACTCGCGCGCGCGCAGCATGCCCACGTAAGGATTGCCGCCGCCCCCGGTGCCCAACAGGGCCGCGCCAATCGACAGGGGCAAAAGGTCGCCTTCTTGCAACAGATATCCGTCAGACATGAAGCTCCCCCACGGCCTTGACGCGCACGCGCGTGGCATTGCCGGGCAAATAGGCGAGCGGCACATCCTCCACATCGACGATCTCGACGGTTTCGCGGAGGGCGCCTGCGGCGACAGCGGCCTCGATGGCGCGGGATTTGGCATCGTTCAGCGCTTCGTCGCGGCCAATCTCGGCCAAGGAATAGACGCGGTCGACTTCGCCCGAAACTTGGGCAATCGCGGCCCCGACCGCATTGGCCACGGCGAAATGGTTGGGCTTGATCACCTGCAAGCCGCCAATCGGCCCATCGACCAAGATCGACCCGCCGCCCACGATAATCACCGGCAAAGGCTCTGGCGACAGGCGCGAGCGTTCGACACAGTCTTCCAGCATTGCCATGATCTTGGCTTGGGTGCGCGCAATCAGGCCCTTGTCCAGATGCGCCACTTTGGCCGCATCGCCCAGACTTTCGCGGCCAGAGGCCACGACAATGTCAGAGGTGGTCAGAGTCGATCCGCCAAAGATCACCGCTTCGGTCACGATCTTATAGCCGACCGAAGTGGGGCCGACCTTGATGCCCTTGTCGGTGTCCACCACATGGCTGCCACCGCCAAGACCAATGGAAAACACATCCGGCATCCGGAAGTTGGTGCGCACACCGCCCACCTCGACCGCCACGGTCGCTTGGCGCGGAAAGCCCTTGTGCAGCGACCCGACATCTGTGGTCGTGCCGCCAATATCCACCACAATCGCATCGGCCACGCCGGACAGAAAGGCCGCCCCGCGCATCGAATTGGTCGGGCCAGAGGCAAAGGTCAGCACGGGGAAGCGTTCGGCATAGGCCGCATCCATCAAAGTGCCGTCATTCTGCGTCAGATAAAAGCGGCCCGTGATGCCGGTTTCGCTGATGGCTTTGCGAAAGGCATTGATCACATGCGCCGACAGATCGCGCAGACAGGCGTTCATGATCGCGGCATTCTCGCGTTCCAGCAGACCAATGCGGCCAATATCCGACGACAGGCTGATATGGGCCCCGGGCAGGGCTTTGGCGAAAATCTCGCCTGCGCGCTTTTCAAATTCGTTCGAGACAGGCGAGAAGACCGACGTGATGGCGATGGATTTGATGCCCTTGGCTTTGATCTGCGCCGCAATGCCCAGCAACTCATCCTCGTCCAACGGCGATATCACCCGCCCGTCAAATTCATTGCCACCGTGGGCCATCCAG
>JBAXLX010000152.1:0-8142 GCA_037134595.1 Pseudomonadota bacterium | reverse complement strand
CGACTGGACAAGATCACGATCGCGCAGGGTGTCGGGAAGGCGGTTGCGCGCAAGTTTGCAGAACTCGCCCAGCCGGTGCAGTTGGCCGCGCGCACTGCCGCGAACCGCCAAGCCGCCGAGACTGATCTGGAAGTGCGCTCAGGCGTCTTGGTCAGCGGGCATGAATTCGATGCGCTGGCCTGCGCAACGCACGACGTCTTTGGTGTGCAGCGGCACGCACGTCCGCACACGCCGGAACAGATGGAGGTGCGGTTCAAGCGGCGCGTCGCCTGCTTGAACCGCACCTGATCGGAGTGCTAGCGCCCCAGACGCTCTAGCAGCTTGGCATAGGCCGTCTGGCCGGTGCGGAAGTTGGACAGGCGGAAGAACTCGTTGGGGGCGTGCAGGTTTTCGTCGTTCATGCCAAAGGCAAAGACCGTGGCATGGATGCCCAATTCGTTCAAAAGCATCGTCATCACCGGAATAGAGCCGCCGGTGCGGGTGATGTAAGGGGTCTTGCCGTACACCTCGGCCAGAACCTCGCCCGCGGCGGCGCTGGAATTGTGGCCGGGGGGCACAAGGAAGGGGTCAGCACTGCCCGCGAGCCGTTCGACCGAAACACGCAGGCCCGGGGGGCAATGCGCTTCGATATGGGCTTTGAGAAGCGCAAAGATCGCATCGGGCTTTTGGTTGGCCACAAGGCGGCAGGTGATCTTGGCAAAGGCCTGTGCTGGCAAAACGGTTTTGATCCCGTTGCCCTGCCAGCCGCCCCAGATGCCATTCAGCTCGAAGGTCGGGCGCGCCCACAGGCGTTCGCGGGTGGAATAGCCCACCTCGCCAAACACTTCCGGAACGCCCAACTCGGCGATATAGGCCGCCTCGTCAAAGGGCACGCGGGCGATGGCGGCGCGGTCTTCGACCGTTAAATCCACCACATCATCGTAAAAGCCGTCCACCGTGATCTTGCCATCCAGCCCCTTCATCGAGGCGATCAGATGCGACAGGCCATGGATCGGGTTGGCAATGCCGCCGCCTTGCTGGCCCGAATGCTGATCGCCTTTTGCGCCGGTCACGGTGATCTCCGCCGCAACCAAGCCCTTTAACCCTGTGATCAGATTGGGCTGATCTTCGCCCCATTGGCTGCCATCGGCCGAAAAGATCATATCGGCCTTCAAAAGCGCGCCATTGGCTGCGATAAAGGGCGGCAGGTGCGGAGAGCCGATTTCCTCTTGGCCTTCAAAGAAGAACTTCACATTGACCGGCAACCGGCCCGAGGTTTTCAACATTGCCTCGACCGACAAGATGGGGATCAGCATCCCCCCCTTGTCGTCCGAAGCGCCGCGCCCCCAGACCTTGCCGTCACGCACTTGCGGCGCAAAGGGCGGGGTTTGCCACAGATCAAAGGGTTCGGCCGGTTGCACATCAAAATGGCCGTAGATCAACACGGTGGGCTTGCCCGCCCCCGCGTGCAGCCAATCGCCGTAGACCACCGGATGCCCCGCCGTGGGCATCATGCGCACGTTTTCCACCCCCGCCGCCTGCAAGCGCGCCACGACCCAATCGCCTGCGGCCACCACATCGGCCACATGGGCCTGCGACGCGGACACCGACGGGATGCGCACAAAGTCTAACAGTTCTTCGACAAAACGCGCCTGATGGGCGTCAAGATAGGTGGACCACGTCATGTTTTATCCTTTCACGCCGCAGGCATGCGGGTTTCAACCAATTCCGCCCAGTAAGAGGCGCCAAAGGGAATGGCCTCGTCGTCGAAATTGTATTCGGGGTGGTGCACTTCGGCGGTGTTGCCATTGCCGACTTGGATATAGGCACCGGGGCAGGCTTGCAGCATATAGGCGAAATCCTCGCCGCCCATGATGGCAGGGCATTGGGTATCCACCGCCGCTTTGCCCGAGATTTTGGCGGCCACTTCGATGGCAAATTCCGTCTCGCGCGCGGCATTGACCATCGAGGGGTAACCGGGTTTCCACTCAATCTCGACAGAGCCGCCAAAGGCTTGGGCGGTGCTGGTGACGATGGTTTTCAGCCGCTCTTCGGCGACTTTGCGCATGGTGGCGTCAAAGGTGCGCACGGTGCCGCGAATCTCGACACGCTCGGGGATGACGTTCCATGCTTCAGATTCAGTGCGCAGCGAAGTGACCGAGACGACGACCGATTCCAAAGGATCAATGCTGCGCGCCACGATGGTTTGCAGCGTCATGACGGTTTGGCAGGCCATGACGGTGGTGTCGATGGTGCGGTGCGGATAGGCGGCGTGGCCCCCCTTGCCCGACAGATGCAGGGTGAAATTGTCGGTCGCAGCATAAAACGGGCCGGGGCGGATGGAAAAATGACCCACGGGTAGGCCGGGCGAATTGTGCATGCCGTAGATTTCCTTGATGCCAAAGCGCGGGATTAGGCCGTCTTTGACCATCGCCTCGCCCCCCGCGCCGCCCTCTTCGGCGGGCTGAAAGACCACGGCCACGGACCCGTCAAAATTGCGCGTCTCGGCCAGATATTTGGCCGCCCCCAGCAGCATGGCCGTGTGGCCGTCATGGCCGCAGGCGTGCATCTTGCCGGGCGTTTTGCTGGCATAGGGCAGGCCGGTCGCCTCTAAGATCGGCAGGGCATCCATATCGGCGCGCAGGCCCACGACATGGCCGCGTGTGTCGGTGCGGCCTTTGATCACGCCCACCACGCCGGTGCGGCCAACGCCTTCGACGACCTCGTCACAGCCAAACTCGCGCAGACGCGCGGCCACAGTGGCGGCAGTGCGGTGCACGTCATACATAAGTTCCGGATTCTCGTGCAGATCGCGCCGCCATGCGGTGATTTCGGCTTGCATTTCGGACAGACGGTTCTTGATCGGCATAGCTTCCCCCTAAAGGCTCAGGACAAAATGTCCCGGCGTTACTTCGGTATAGGTTGATGGTGCGGGCTTGTGGCCCAATGGAAAGATGGGCGAGGTGATGGGCTTAAAAGCCAGATCCTCGCCAAAGCGGCGCTTGCGCGGATCGGCAATGGGTACGGCTGAGAGCAGCGATTGGGTGTAAGGGTGCTGGGGGCTGTCAAAGACGGCGGACCTTGGGCCGATTTCCACGATCCGCCCCAGATACATCACCCCCACCTGATGCGCCACCCGTTCGACCACGGCCATGTCATGGCTGATGAACAGATAGGACAGGCCCAGGTCTTCCTGCAACTCCATCATCAAATTCAGCACCTGTGCTTGCACCGAAACATCCAGCGCCGACACCGCCTCATCCGCCACGATCAGCTTGGGGTTCACCGCCAAGGCCCGCGCGATGGCGACCCTTTGGCGCTGCCCGCCGGAAAGCTCGTGCGGGTAGCGGTTCATAAAGTCGCGCGGCAGGCGGACGCGGTCGAACAGGTGCAACACCATGGCGTCAAGGGCGGCGCCTGTGGCCAGACCAAAGTTCAAGATCGGTTCGGCCACCTGATCTTTCAGCCGCCGATAGGGGTTTAAACTGGCAAAGGGGTCTTGGAAGACCATTTGCATATCGGCGCGTGCGCGGCGCAGATCGGTATGCGACAGCGCCCCTATATCGCGCCCACCGATCCAAACCTCGCCCGAGGTCGGTTCGATCAGCCGCAGGATAGATCGCCCGCAACTGGATTTGCCGCAGCCCGATTCGCCCACCAGTGCCAAGGTTTCGCCCACGTTCAGGCTAAAGCTGACATCTTCCACCGCATGCACCTGCGCCACGGTGCGGCGCAAAATACCGCCCTTGACGGGAAAGCGCGTGGTGAGGTTCTTGACCTGCAACAGCACCTCAGGCTTGCGCGCCTTGGCGGGGACTGCGGCGGCGCGCGCTGCTTCGTCGCCAATCAGGCGCATCTTTTCCGGGGCAGGCTTGCCCTTCATCTCGCCCAGTTTGGGCACGGCAGCCAGAAGGGCCTTGGTGTAGTCTTCTTGCGGGTTTTCGAAAATTTGGGTGACGCTGCCGGTTTCCACAATCCGCCCGCGGTACATGACAACCACGCGGTCGGCCATCTGCGCCACAACCGCCATGTCATGGGTGATAAACAGCACCGCCATGCCATTTTCGCGTTTCAGCCGGTTGATCAGGGCTAAGATCTCGGCCTGAATCGTCACGTCAAGGGCTGTGGTGGGTTCGTCGGCGATGAGCAGTTTGGGATCACAGGCCATTGCCATGGCAATCACCACCCGCTGGCGCATCCCGCCGGACAGCTCGTGGGGATATTGCTTCAACCGCCGCTCTGGTTCAGGAATGCGCACGCTTTGCAACAATTCCAGCGCGCGGGCCGTAGCCGCCTGTTGCGTCAACCCCTTGTGCAGCATCAAGCCATCGGTCAACTGCCGTTCGATGGTGAACACCGGGTTCAGGGCCGTCATCGGTTCTTGAAAGATCATGCCGATTTCGTGGCCGCGCACAGCCCCCATCACCTGCGCACTGGCTGCGGCCACATCCAAAAGCGACCCATCGGCGCGTTCAAAGTTCAAGCTGCCCGCCGTGATCGTGCCGCCGCCAAATTCCACCAAGCGCATCAGCGACAAAGAGGTGACCGACTTGCCCGACCCGCTTTCGCCGACCACGCACAGCGTCTCTCCCGGCGCTATGGTAAAGGACACATCCTCGACCCCGACCACCGTGCCGCCATCGGTGGCAAATTCCACCCGCAGATGATCGACCGAAACGATGTCTTTCATGGCTGGGCCCCCTTCATTTCGATCTTGGGTCTAAGATGTCGCGCAGCACATCGCCGAACATATTCAGCCCCAGCACAGTCAAAGCCACGGCCAAGCCCGGCACCACCGCCGTCCAAGGCGCGATATCCAACTGATCGCGCGAGGCTTGGATCATCAGCCCCCAACTTGCCGCCGGGGGTTGCGTGCCTAGGCCCAAAAACGACAGGCCCGCTTCGGCCAGGATCGCAAAGGCCAGACTGATCGTGCCCTGCACGATCACGGCGGGCAGAATGTTGGGCAACACATGGCGCCACATGATCATCGCATCGGTTGTGCCCGACGACCGCGCCGCCTCGACATAGGGCATCTGCGCCACGCGCAACGCTTCGCCGCGAATGATACGGGCGAGGTAAGGGGTAAAGGCGACACCGATGGCGATGATGGTGTTTTGGATATTGGGGCCCAGAACCGCGCTGATCGTCAGGGCCAAAAGCAGGGCCGGAAAGGCCAAAAGCGTATCGACCAAGCGCATCAGCACATTGTCGATCCACTTGCCGAAATAGCCACTGATCAGCCCCAAAGGCAGGCCCAAAACCACGCTCATCACCACGGCAGAGACGGCAATTTCCAACGAGGTGCGCGCCCCAAGGATCACGCGAAACATCAGATCACGGCCCAACTGATCGGTGCCGAACAGGTGGCTCAGGCTGGGCGGCGCGCGGCGGGCGTGCATGTCCATCGCGGTGGCGGCATCGGGGGGGATGACCATGGGGCCGACTATGGCGATCAGCGCAATCAGCGCCAAAAGAACGATCCCGATCAAGCCTTTGGTGGTTTTAAAGCGTTTCATGGCCTATCCCAACCGAATGCGTGGATCAATGACAACATACAGCAAATCGACGGCCAAATTGGTCAGCATCACCACGCCTGCAATCACAAAGACCGTGTCTTGGATCAGCGGCAAGTCGCGGTTGAGCAGGGCTTGATAGGTCAGCCAGCCCATGCCGGTATAGCCAAACAGGCTTTCCATCACGATGATCGACCCGAACAGATAGCCAATCTGCAGCCCTGCAATCGTGATCACCGGACCAATCGCATTGGCCAAAGCATAGCGCCAGACCACGGTGCGCTCGCTTAAGCCCTTGGCGCGGGCCACGCGGATGAACTCTTGGCTTAAGATCCCCGTCATGGTCGAGCGCGTCATCCGCGTCAAATGCGCCATCAGCCCCAAGCCCAAGGCCAGCGCCGGCAAAAAGGCGTGCTGCAAGGTGCCCCAGAAATCCACCGAAGGTTCGACAAAGCCTGACGAGGGGAACCACCCCAGCCAGCGGGCAAAGACCAAGATCATCACAATGCCCCAAAAGAAATCCGGCAGGCTGACCCCCAAAAGCGCTGACGACGAGCTGACCGTGTCTTGCCACTTGTCGCGGTGCACCGCCGCCCAAACCCCCAAGGGAATGGCCAAGGCTAGCGCGATGCCCATCGACATAACAACCAGCACCGCCGAGGCCACGATCTTTTGGCTTAACAATTCCAATATCGGCTTTTTGAAAATCAACGAATTGCCCCAGTCACCCGTCAGCAACCCGCCCACCCAATGGGCATATTGCACCAGCATCGGGTCATTCAGCCCAAGGCTTTGGCGCAATCCGGCCAGCGCCTCGGGGTTGGATTGGGTGCCCATGATCATCATGGCCACATCCCCGGGCAGAATGTTTGTGACCGCAAACGTCACCAAGGTGATCAAAAACAGCGTCAAGATCACCGACAAAAGCCGGTTCAGCACATAGGTCATGGGCGCAATCTCAAAGAGAAAGCGGCGGGCCCTTGGGGCCCGCCGCAGGGGGTTAGGCCTTGATCCAAACCTTGTGGAAGTTCAGGTTCGACCCGTTGGGATGCACAACCGTGTCCAGCCCCATCACGGCTGGCTGCGCGCCAATGGTGCCGTTGCGGAACCACAAGATGATGTCGTGGCTTTGATCCCAGATTTGCTGCTGGACCTGCTTGTAGATATCGGCACGCGCGGCATCGTCGACCGTGATGCGGGCTTTGGCTGTCAGATCGTCGATGATCGGGTCATTGATGGCGCGGTAATTGTACGCACCAGTCGAGTTCCACACCGAGTAATAGAGGAAATCAGGTTCCCACAGGGTGAAGAAGTTCATCATGGTCATCTGATAGTCTTTGTTCACCCAGCACTGGCTGAGCCAATCGGCCCAAGTCAATTGCTCGATCGTCATGTCAACCCCGGCGGATTTGAACCATTCCGCCAGAATTTGCGCCGACTCGATGTGATAGGGGTAGTTGGTTGTGGCCTTGAAGACGATCTTGAGGCTGCCTTCCGGATAACCTGCATCGGCCAGCATCTTCTTGGCGCCTTCGATGTCTTGCGGGCGCTGCTTGAGGTCTTTGTTATAGCTGGCCGAGGTCGGGAAGCTGGGCGAAGGCGTCGTGGCCCCTTGGCCCCACAAAGCACCCTGCATCAGGGCCTCTTTGTCGATGATCATATCAAAAGCAACACGCACCTTGGGGTTCTGGAAGGGCTCATAGGTGTGGTTCATGTTGATGAAGTCGAAGTTCAGCGGGAACCACGTTTTGACCTGAACGGTCGCATCGGCCTGCAATTCGCCCACACGGTCCAATGGAATGTCGTTGATCATGTGCAATTCGCCGGTGCGCAGGCCGGTCAAGCGGGTGGTCGGTTCCGTAATCTCGCGGGCTTCGACAGCATCGAGGAAGGCGGGGCCGTCCCAGTATTCCTCGTGGCGGGCCATTTTGACCACGGTGCCGACTTCGTAGCTGACGAATTTGAACGGGCCTGCGCCCATCGGGTTCGTGCCTTGGGTCGGGCCGGAATCCACGGGCATGACCACGCCAGCGCCATTTTCGGCCAAACGCGACAAGAAGGGCGCGTTGATGGCGCTCATCTTGATCACAACGGTCAGATCATCGGGGGTTTCGATGGAAGCGACACTGTTGAACACTTCAAAGTTCACAGCGCCCGTGGCTGGATCCTTGCAGCGCTCAAAGCTGTATTTCACATCGGCCGAGGTCATCGTCGCGCCATTGTGGAACTTGACGTTCGGGCGCAGTTTGAAGGTATAGCTTAGGCCATCAGGGGCCACTTCAAAGCTTTCGCACAGGCCCGGGATCACGTTTAAGTCTTTGTCCACCGTCACAATCGACGAATGGATGTTTTGCAACACGCGGCTTGAAGATGCGGTGCCGGTCTGGTGCATGTCCAGATTTTGGGTTGTTTCCGAATGGCCCCAGATCAGGGTGCCGCCGGACACCGGCGCATCTTCGGCCCAAGCCGCCATGGGCAAGCTGGTGCCCATGAAAATGCCGCTGCCCAGAAGGGCGGTCGAACTGCGAAGGAAGTCTCTGCGTTTCATGTCGAACTCTCCGTGTTGAAGGGGCCGTTGGGCCCTGAGGGATGTCTAAAACACCGCATTGATTGCGGGGTCGGCTTATATATCAGGCCCCAAAGACGG
>JBAXLX010000151.1:0-8173 GCA_037134595.1 Pseudomonadota bacterium | reverse complement strand
CCCTTGGGGGTGCCGGTACCGGTGATCGTCTTCGCGCTGTCTTCGCTTCTGGCGTATCTGGCGCTGCGCTATCTGCGCGGCGGGCGGTTTGTCTATGCGATGGGCGATAACCCTGTGGCCGCGCGCACCACGGGTGTTCCTGTGCGCGTGATGATGGTGCTGCAATATGTCATTTCGGCCTTGGTGGCGCTGGTGGCGGGGCTTTTGATGTCAATGCTGGTGGCCAGCATGAACACGCGCATCGCCTCGGGGACATTGGTGTATGATGTCATCCTTGTGGTGGTGCTGGGGGGGATTTCGCTATCGGGCGGGCGGGGCGGAATTTTCAGCGTCGTGGTGGGCACGCTGCTGATTGGTATCCTGTTGAACGGCATGACCCTCTTGAACCTGACCTATACGGCCCAGAATGTGATCAAGGCGCTGGTTTTGCTGCTGGCGCTGATCTTGGACACGCTGATCAACCCGCGCGACGAGCAAACCGCGCAACAAGGAGATATTTAGGCCAAATTATCCGGCCTAATCCAGACGGGCGCGCCGCGCCTGATAAAAGACGATCAACCAAGGGAGGAAACGTTATGAAAGTGAACTCACGACTTAAAGCAGGGCTGATCTGTGCAGCGCTGGCTGTGACCGGCGGCTTTGCCCATGCGCAAGACAGCGTGGCACCGGGCTATTACGATGCGCTGAAAGGCAAAAAGATTGGCTTCGTGCCGATCTCGATGGGCTTTGACCTGACACAGGGCTGGCTGGCCGGAATGCAGCGTCAGGCCGATCAGTTGGGCTATACGATCGACGTGCGAGACCCGAACTGGAGCGTGGAGTCGGGCATTCAGGCCATCACCTCGTTGATTGACGAGCATCCTGATCTGCTGATCATCCAAAACAACGACAACCAGTCTTACAACCGTCTGGTGCAACAGGCGGCGGCGGCGGGCATTCCCGTCATTCAGGTTCAGCAAAGCGTTGAAACCAAGTCTGACGCCTATGTCGGCCCCGATTGGTACAACATCGGCACCGTGACGGCACAGGCTTTGGTGGACAAATGTGGCGCAGGCACCTCGGGAAAAATCGCTGTGGTTGAAGGGGCTACGGCAGCCCCCGCCTCGATCTTGATGAAGCAAGGCATCGAAGATCTGGTCGCCCAGCACCCCGAGGTCAAGATCGTCTCAAGCCAAGCCGCTGATTGGGATGCAACCAAAGCCTTCTCGATCACCGCAACGGTTCTGCAGCAAAACCCTGACCTGTGTGGCATCGCGGGCTTTTGGGATGTGGCAGACACTGGCACAGCGGGCGCTATTCGCGAAGCCGGACTGACGGGCAAGGTTGTGCTGGCCACTTCGGGCGGCGGCAACCGTGATGCAGGCTGTGCCAAGATCGATTCGGGCGAGTTTTCGGTCTATCACAGCTACAACGTGGCCGGCCAAGCGCGCGATCTGAACGATGCGATCAAGATGCTGTTGCAGGCCAAACTGCCCGCCGGCTCTGCCCCCTTCGCGCTGCTCAGCCCGTTGGTGGAAGTGACCAAGGAAAACATGAGCCCCTCGTCCTGCTGGACCTTGGACGAGATCGGCAAATCGGGCGGTTGATCTACCTTTAGACTTCTGCTGAAACTGGGCGAGCTTAGGCTCGCCCAGATTTTTCCCAACCCCGATGATGGATCAAACATGGCAAGCGACGTCTTTACCCGCTGGCGCTATAAACTTGTCCCCGACAAGATCGTGGGCGAGATCCTGTCCAAAAATTGGGTCGACAATGCGATTCCGGTCTTGTTCTTGCTGATCGCGCTGGGCGTTTTTGCCGCGCTGATCCCCAATATGTTCACCACAGGCAGCCTTGGCGGCATGACGCGCACCGCGGGTGAGTATCTGCTGGTGGCGCTGGGTTTGACGATTGTGGTGATGGCGGGGGGGATTGATCTGTCCGTCGGATCGGTCTTTGCGCTGGCCAATCTGTCGATGCTGGCGCTGGGCGGGGTCGTGGGCCTGCCGCTGTGGCTGGCAGCCTTGGCTGTTTTGGCGATGGGCGGGGTGATCGGGTTGGTGAACGGCGTGCTGATCGGGTACCTGCGGTTGCGGGCTTTTTTGACCACGCTGGTGATGCTGATCATCGTGCGATCGGTCACGGACACTTTGTTGTTGTCTTATTCCAAACAGATGTCCTCGGTTCAGATCGCGGGGCCGGTGTGGGACTTTTTGGCCTTCAAGACGATCTTGGGCGTGGCACCCAGTTTCGCGGTGGCCATGGTTTTGGCCGTGCTGGCGCATTTCACCCTAACGCGGTTGCGGGTGGGCTGGCATATTCTGGCCGTAGGCGGATCGCGCCGCGCTGCGCATAACGCGGGCATTGATGTGCGCCGCACCGTGTGTTTGACCTATGTGATGTCGGGAATGTTGACGGCGGCGGCGGGGATTTTTTATGCCGCGCGGCTGGCGAGTTTGGGCAATGACACCGGATTGGGGCTGGAAATCACCATCCTGACGGCGGTGGTTCTGGGCGGCACCAGTCTGGGCGGCGGGCGCGGGTCGGTGTTTAAGACGTTTTTGGGTGTCGTGATCGTGGTGATCATCACCAACTCGCTGATCCGGCTTGGGCTGCGCTCGGGGGCTTCGTCTTTGGTGCTGGGGGCGATTTTGCTGATTGCGGTGGGCATTGATGTGCGCTGGTTGAAAAACCGCGCCAAGCTGCTGGCGCGCTCTTACGTCTCACCCACCTATTTTGCCTTGCCGCCCCTGCAAAAGGTGACGCGCGCGCCCACCACGCCTTACGCGATCAACGACCTGTTGTCAGATGCCGAACCCATCGGCGTGGGCGAGGTTGACGGGCCGGAAGATGTGATCTTGGACGAAGAGGGCAACCTGTATTGCGGCAGCCGCGATGGTGACATCATCCGCTTTCTGGCCCCTGACCACAAAATCCGCGAGGTTTACGTGCATATCGGCGGGTCTACCCTTGGGCTGGCCTTTGACCGCGAGGGCAGCTTGTTGGTTTGCGTGGGCGGGATGGGCCTGTACAAGGTGACCCGCGCGCGCGACGTGATCAAGCTGTCGGATGAAACCAACCGCTCGTGGCTGTCAATTGTCGATGACAGCCGGATGCGCTTGGCCGACGATCTGGATATTGCGCCAGACGGGCGGGTGTTCTTTTCCGAAGCCACGATCCGGTACGAGATGCACGACTGGATCATCGACGCGCTTGAAGGGCGCGGCAATGGGCGCATTATCTGCTACGATCCGCGCGATGGGTCATCAAAAACCATCCTGTCGGGCCGCCAGTTTCCCAATGGCATTTGTATGGTACCCGATGGCCAGTCTTTTCTGTTTGCCGAAACTTGGGGCTGCCGGATCAGCCGCTATTACTACGAAGGGCCGAAAAAAGGCCGCGTTGAGCCTGTGATCCACGATTTGCCCGGATACCCTGACAATATCAACCTGGCCTCGGACGGGAATTTCTGGTGCGGTATCATCGGCATGCGCGCCCCCGCCTTTGACTTGGCCCAAAAGATGCCGCGCTTTCGCCGCCATATGGTGATGCAAATTGCCCGCGATGAATGGCTTTATCCCAATATGAACACTGGCGGCGTGATCAAATTTGATCTGACGGGAAAGATCGTGCAATCGCTGTGGGACGGGGTGGGCGAGCGGCATCCGCAAGTCACCTCGATCCGCGAACATCGCGGGTATCTGTATCTGGGCGGGATTTTCAACAACCGGATCGGCAAGTACAAAATTCCGGGCGCAGACCCGAATTGGACGGCAGGCCAAGCTTATTGGGGGGGCCAATCTTATGAGGGGGCCAAGCCATGATCGGATGGGTTCGCAACCGGCTGGACGCCTTTCGCGGACGCGGCGCCTATGCCGCCACCGTGCCGCCGATGGACGGCGCGCTGCGCCCCAACACACGGCTGGAAGAGGCCGCGGTGCTGGCGCGTGTCTCCTCGCCCGATAACTTGGTGCTGCATCAAGGGCGCGTGCTGTTCTCTTCGGGCGCTGTGATTATGGCGCTGGAAGATGGTCAGACCCGCGAATGGCGGCGCTGCGCGGCTGAGGTGACGGCTTTGGCCTCAGTCGGCGAGACGCTGGCGATGGGCTTGGCCGATGGCAGCCTGATCTTGGCCAGCGACGCCGACCGTTTGGTGACGGGTCTGGGGCGCTGCATCACCAGCCTTTCGGCGGGCGAGGCGGGGCAGGTGATTGTTTGCGTGGGCTCGGCGGTTCATTGCTGTGATGAATGGAAGCACGATCTGCTCACGGGTGGGGCGAGCGGTTCGGTCTGGCAAGTGACGCTGGCGGACGGCGTGGCAAAGCTCTTGGCGCAGGGCCTGTCTTGGCCCGCAGGGTCTGCCACGTCAGGCGGCCAAACTGTGGTGGTCGAGGCGTGGCGGCATCGTCTGACCCCGCTTGGCGGCGTGCCCTTGGTCAGCGACCTTCCGGGCTATCCATCCCGCCTGTCCCCTGCGGCGGACGGCTGGTGGCTGACCCTTTTTGCCCCGCGCAACCAGTTGATCGAACTGGTGCTGCGCGAAGGCCCGTACCGCAAACGCATGATGCGCGAGATTGATCCCGACCACTGGATCGCCCCGACCCTATCGCCTGCCGTCGACTTTAACCAACCCATGCAGGGCGGGGCCATTCGCACGCATGGCATCATCAAACCTTGGGCGCCGACGCGGTCTTATGGGCTTTTGGTGCGGCTGGATCGCAAGTTTCACCCCATAGCCAGCTACCACAGCCGGGCAGATGGCCGCTTTCACGGCATCACCTCTGCCTTGCAAATGGGCGAGCGTGTCTTGGTCACCAGTCGCGGCGGCAATGCGATGCTCTCTTTGGCCGAGGTGCAGCCATGACGATCCCTTTGGTGCAAATGACAGCGATTACCAAGGAATACCGCGGGGTTCCGGCGGTCAAGACTGTGAATTTTACGGTCATGCCGGCCGAAATTCACGCGGTTCTGGGCGAAAATGGCGCGGGAAAATCGACCCTGACCAAAATCATCGCCGGGGTGACAAGCCCCAGTTCCGGCACGCTGACCATCGACGGCCAAGCCCGCAGCTTTCGCACCCCCTCTGAAGCACTGGCGGCAGGGGTGGCTATGGTGTTTCAAGAAACCAGCCTTGTGCCCTCGATGACGGTGGCGCAGAACCTGTATCTGGGGAATGAAAAGTTCTTCAACCGCCTGCGTGGGTTGACGATTGCAGCCCAGCAATTCCTGCAATCGCTGAACTTTAACGTCAACCCTTTGGCCTTGGTGGCAAATCTGGGGGCCGCGCAAAAGCAAATGGTGGAAATTGCCCGCGCCGTCTTGCAAAAGGCGCGGCTGATTATCTTTGACGAGCCGACCGCCACGCTGACGCCGGAAGAAAAGCGCTATTTCTTCGCGCTGGTGCAACGGCTCAAGCACGACGGCGTTGCCATTGTCTTTATCAGCCACGCCATCGAAGAGGCCCTGATGATCGCCGACCGCATTACCATTTTGCGCGACGGCGAACTGGTGGTGACCGATGCCGCCAAAGCCTTTGACCGCGACAAGATCATTCAAGCCATGGTGGGGCGCACCCTGTCTGGCGCGCTTTACCAACGCCACGACAACAAGGTGCGCCCCGCAGGGGCAAAGGTGCTGTCGGTGCAAAACCTGTCGATGGGGGCCATGGTGCGCAACACCTCGTTCACGGTCTATGCGGGCCAAGTCACGGGGGTCTTCGGGCTGATCGGCTCAGGCCGGACCGAGGCGGCCAAGATCGTCTCGGGCGTGCTTAAGCGCAACTATTTCAACGGCGGGGAAGTGCGCCTGATGGACCGCCCCGTCACCTATCGCCTGCCGCGCGAGGCGGTGCTAGACGGGATCGTCTATGTCACCGAAGACCGCAAGCTGGAAGGGTTCTTCGAACAGATGTCGATCGCGCAGAACCTGTTTATGGGCCACTTGGCGGCCTCTGGCCCGCCGCTTGTCAGCTACGCCCAGATGGCCGCCTTGGCCGAGGTGTGGCGCGGCAAACTGAACATCAAAGCGATCAACGCCGATGCGCGGGTGATTGAATTGTCCGGCGGCAACCAGCAAAAGGTGGTGATTGCCAAATCCTTGGTGCAAAAACCCCGTCTGGTGATCTTTGACGAACCGACCCGCGGCGTGGATGTGGGGGCCATCGCCGAGATCCACCAGCTGATCCAAGGCTTGGCCGATGACGGGCTGGCGGTGATGGTGATTTCATCCTACCTGCCCGAAATCCTGAACCTGTCCGACCGCATCCTTGTCGCGCGTCAGGGCCGCATCGTGGAAGAGTTCACGCCCGCCGAGGCGAGCGAGCAAAAAATAATGTATGCGGCCGTGCATTAGGAAGCGGCCGCCTTCTTTGAGCGTCAAACACAGGCTCAAGAGCGGTGTGCGGCGATATGCGTTGAAGCAAAAGCCTTCGGCACACACAAGCCGCGCGGGCCCGCCAACCCGCACAGAATTTGTCCCATCGATAAGAGAAGTCGCCCAAAACGATCATTCGATTTTCCAATGTTTGAGATCGCAATCTTGGAAATCCGGCCGGCTGACTGCGGTGCGTGGCTTTGATGGCTTAATGACGCATTATCTCAATCGGCACTTGCTGACCGATTGCCGGTGAGTTTGGTCGCCGATTTGGCGCAAAACCCCTATATTTAGCAGAGAATTACACGATTTTTGCAATTTGAATGGCCGCTCGAAGTGGCACGCTTGGCGCGGCCGGGGGGCAAAAAAGGCGCGCTGACATCCGCAATTGCCTCGCTCTCACGGTCCGCCCGTGCCCGGCAGCGACGGGGTCCAAGGGTTGACCTGCGGAAAATGACCCTGCTAGGGTAGCCCCACGATCATCGGTAATCACTGAATAAATCGATGGAATTGGCGTCCAGCGTGAAATTGGTGGGCTTGCCGGGGGGGATCATAATGTCGACAACTAAGGTAGGAACGCCGCGAAGTGACGTGGGCGTTTGGCTGTTTCGCGTGCTGGTCGTGGCCGCCGCCGCTTACATGGTTTACACTTGGTTTGCGCCTTGGTGGGGGGCCAAAGTTGCGGTCTTGCCGGGCGACGATCACCTTGTGCTGCACCCATGGGGGATCGAAGCGGTGGCCCAAGTGCGCGCCAATACCGACGAGTCCCTCTATTCCATGCCATGGTTCTTTGCCCCTTTCATGTGGACCTATCTGAGCCTCTGCATATTGGCGCTTGCCGCGAGCCTTTTTGTAGAGCGGACCATCTCGATCGGGCGTATCAAGCTGCCACTCGCGGCGGTTATGATCGGTGTCGTGGGTCTGTCCTACCTTGTGTGCGTATCGCTCGCCTTTGGGATCGGAGAGCTTCGCGCCGGTTGGGCTGGAAGCAATTTCATCGGCAAATCCATGATCTATAACAGCACCTTGGATGCCAAGATCAAGATGACCTCAGCGCTGAAAATCGGCTACTGGTTGGCGCTTTACTCCGGCCCGTCCTTGATTGTCTTGTCGCTGATCCGGGGCCTGTTTGTGCGCAAGCCCAAGGCGTAAGACCGCTAGGATCAACAAGAACACATTGCCTGCCACATCGCAGGCGGCACAGACAAAATGCGCCAAAGGCAAAGCCTGCCTTTCGGCGTGTTTCGCAGTTCGAGGACCAAAATGGCCATAACCATCTGGTCTCATTTACTTTACCTGCCATCAGCCAACGGCATTTGATCCGCCAATTTCAAGCATAGCTGAACTTGATGAAAATGATCCTTAGGCCTTAAAGACGCAGCACTGTGTTGCTCGAGGGGCCTATGACCAAAACCGATGAGCAAGTTGATGGGCCAATTGCACGCCCTGCCCTGCGGGGCGATGTTGACCTGCCGACCGCGGCTGATCTTTTTGGCAATGCCAAGGGAGGCTCCGAAATCACCCTGCGCCGTTTGCGGATTTTCTGGGCAGTCGCGCATTGTGCCACCATGACGCAGGCGGCCAAGCTTTTGAACGTGTCGCAGCCCACCCTATCGCAGCAATTGACGGGGTTCGAGGCTGCCATCGGAACCCCCCTGTTTGAACGCCGCTCTAACGGCATGATTCTGACCGAAGCGGGAGAGCTTTTCTTACGCAAGGCCGAACCGATGCTGCGCTCAGCGCAAGAGATGGAGGATTTTCTGCCCTCGATCAGCAGCCAGTCCAGCCACATGGTGCGGATCGCGGGGGTCGCATCGGTCAT
>JBAXLX010000150.1:0-8181 GCA_037134595.1 Pseudomonadota bacterium | reverse complement strand
GGCGATATCCTCGGGAAAGACCGAGCGTTGCAGCAGGCTGCGCTTGCGGTAATGCTCTTCCAACTCATCCACCGCGATTTTGTTCGATGCAGCGCGTTGCTGGCTCCACTCGCCTTTCCAGATCTTGGACCCGCGCAGCACGGCATCGGGGTTCACCACGTTCACCCTTATGCCCATCGGCGCGCCTTCCAGCGCCATGCAGCGCGCCAGATGGATTTCGGCGGCCTTGGCGGTGCAATAGGCCGAAGCCCCCGGCGACGCCGCCACCCCGTTTTTCGAGGCGATAAAGACCATCGACCCGCCAATGGCTTGCGCCTTCATCACGCGGTAGCCTTCGCGGCCCACCAGAAAATACCCCGTCGACAGAATGTCCATCGTGCGGTTCCACATGGCCAGCGTGGTATCTTCCACCGCCGCAGCCGAGGTGATGCCGGCATTGTTGACCACCACATCCAGCCCGCCATACTCGGCCACGGCCCCTTCGATGGCGGCCACCACCTGTGCTTCTTGGGTCACATCCATCAGCACACCGCGCACCATGTCGCGGCCATAGCGTTTGGCAAAACCGCCCGCCACCTCATCTAGGGCGGCTTGGTCAATATCGGCCAGAACCACATTGCAGCCCTCGCGCAGCAGGCGTTCGGCAGAAGCCGATCCGATTCCGCCCGCGCCACCGGTGATAAAGGCAACACGGCCCTGCATCGACTTGGGCTTGGGCATGCGTTGCAGCTTGGCCTCTTCCAACAGCCAATATTCGATGTTGAAGGCCTCTTGCTCGTCCAACCCCTGATAGGTCGACACCCCCGAAGCGCCGCGCATTACGTTGATGGCGTTGACATAAAACTCGGCCGAGATGCGGGCCGTGGCTTTGTCTTTGGCAAAAGACACCATCCCCACGCCCGGGATCAGGTAGATCACGGCGTTGGGGTCGCGCATGGCGGGGGAATTGGGGTGTTTGCACCGTTCGTAATAGGCGGCGTAGTCGGCGCGGTAACCCGCGATCAGGGCATCTAAGGTCGCGGCATCGGCATCGGCGGGCACGATCAAGGGCTTGATCTTGGTGCGCAAAAAGTGATCGGGGCAAGAGGTGCCCAAGGGCGCAAGGCTGCTTAAAGCGTGGGAATTGACAAATTCCAGTACTTCGGGCGCATCGGTGAAATGGCCAGCTTTCATCTCGGCCTTGGAAATCTTACCCCTGATCAGCGGCATCAGGCGGCGGGCGGCATCGCGGCGCGCGTCTGGGGCAAGGGCGGAGATTTTCTCGCCGTCAAAGGCGGGGCGTTTGACATTGGCCTCCAGCCAGACGGCGGCCTTGTTGATGATGCGCAGGGTTTGTTCGTAGCAGGCCTTGGCCGTATCGCCCCACGTGAACAGCCCGTGGCTGCCCAGCACAAGGCCGACCATCTTGGGGTTCGCCTCGGCCATAGCGCCCAGCTTGATCCCAAGGTCGATCCCCGGGCGCTGCCATGGCAGATAGCCGATCTCGTCGCCAAAAATCTGCGCCGTCAGGGCCACTTGGTCGGCGGCGGCGGCAATGGCAATCACGGCGTCGGAATGCACATGGTCAACATGGGTCGCCGGCACAAAGCCGTGCAGCCATGTGTCAATCGAGGGCGCACGCGGGTTGAGGTTAAAGATGCAATGCCCCAGCGCCTCGACCATGGCGTCTTCTTGATCCAGGCTTTTGTACTGACCGCGCAGCTGGAACAGCTTGTCCATATACAGGGTCGAAAACCCGTCCAGCTTCATCGAGCCGATATCCCCGCCCGAACCCTTGACCCACAGCACCTGCACATCCGCCCCCGTCAAAGGGTCGCGCGAGGTAACCTTAGCCGAGGTGTTGCCCCCGCCAAAATTGGTGATCCGCAGATCCGACCCAAGCAGGTTGGACCGATACAGCAGTTTGCCCGGCTCATCGAGCGGGGCGGCGATAGCGTCGTCCCAAAGGGACGAAAGGAGGATGTTTTGGGTCATATTGAAAATCTACGGACAGAATCGCTCATCGTCAATCACTATGGTGCATACTGCGCCGCAGAAAACTTACTGCAATGCAGCAATGCGATTGGTTGTTGACGGATATGAGCGAGTCTGACTAGGCTTGGCGTATGCATGAACGTGAAAGATGGCACCTTATCCTAAACCGGCTGCGCGAACGCGGGATTGTTCGTGTGAGCGACCTTGTCGCTTTGACCGGCGCGTCTTTGGCCACGCTGCGCCGTGATCTGGCGCGGTTGGAAGATACGGGGCAGCTCAAACGCGTGCATGGCGGGGCGGAAACGGCGGAAGTCTCGGGGCAGGGCGATTTGACGGCGGTGTCCTTCGGGGCCAGCCAAACCACCAACCCGCAAGCCAAGCTGGCTGTGGCGCGCAAGGCGGCCAGCCTGTGTGCCGATGGCGATTCGATCATTTTGAACGCAGGCTCCACGACGTGGTTCATGGCGCAATGCCTGCGCCAGCACCGCATGCAGGTGCTGACCAATTCTTTCCCCATCGCGCAAGAGCTTATCGCCAATTCCGGCAACCGCGTCGTGCTGCCCGGCGGCGAATTGTACCGCGAGCCGGGGATTATCCTGTCGCCGTTTGAGGAAGACGCGATCCAGCATTTTGCGGCCTCGAAGATGTTTATGTCTTGTTACGCGATCACGCCCATGGGGGTGATCGAAAGCGATCCTTTGATTGCGCGCGCCGAAGCCAAGCTTTTGTCGCGCGCCGAAAAGTTGATCGTCATTGCAGATTCCTCGAAATTCGAGGCGCGGGGCAACATGGTGGTGTGCCCCCTGACACGGGTATCTACGGTGGTCACCGATTGGGGTGCGCCAGCGGGGATGGTGGATCATCTGCGGTCGCTCGGCATTGATGTGCTGATCGCCGAAGATGACAGTGACGCGAGGCGATCGGCCGCTTAACGCCGAAAACAACCAACGGGAGGACGACATGAATAAATTTGGATTTGCATTGACGATGGCAGCAAGCCTGATGGGCACGACCCTGATGGCCGATGTGGTCACCGCAACCCCGGGCCAAGCCGTGAACATCGTGCTGTTGCCGAAGTTCTTGGGCATTTTGCCCTTCGACCAAGCCGACCGCGGCGCGCAAGAAGCCGCTAAGGAATTGGGCAACACCGGCACCTATCAGTATATCGGGCCGACCCCGGAAAACTCGGCCGCCGGTCAGATTGAAATGCTGACCACCGCCACGACCCAAAAGCAGGGCGTTGTCATGCTGTCAAACAACGCCGGCGACCAGATTGCACCGACCGCCGAGGCTGCTCAGGCCGCTGGCACCAAGGTTGTGACATGGGACAGCCCGATCCCCTCGGGCAAGGGCGAATCGGTCTTTGTGGCGCAGGTGGACTTTGGCTCGATCGGCACCGTGATGGCCGATATGGTGTTTGACGAGGCTGGTGGCGCTGGCGAATTCGCCGTGCTGTCCGCGTCGCCCGATGCGGCGAACCAGAACGCTTGGATCGAGGCGATGAAGGGCGTTTTGGCCTCGGATGCCAAGTATAAGGACCTGAAGCTGGTGGATGTTGTCTATGGCAACGACCAGTCCGAAGAATCCTATAACCGCGCCTTGGGTCTGGTGGACAAGTATCCGGACCTGAAAGTGATCATGGCCCCCACCACGGTGGGTATCGTGGCTGCGGCGAAGGCGATGCAGGACGAAAAGCTGTGCGACAAGGTCAAGGTTTCCGGCCTTGGCCTGCCAGCTGAGATGGTGTCTTACACAATGAATGGCTGCGCGCCGGAATTTGCGCTGTGGTCCTTTGTCGACCTTGGGTATCTGACCTATTACACCAGCTACCTGCTGGCGACAGGCGCGATCAAGGGTGAAGTCGGCGAAGAGTTTGCCGCAGGCCGCATGGGCAATTTCAAGATCGACGAGGATCCCGGCCGTGCCGGTGCCAAGCGCGTCTTGATGGGGCCGTTCACCGTCTACAACAAAGACAACGTCGAAGCCGCCTCGAAGTAATCTGGCGCGACACGTCTGACAGGCAGGGCCGCCCCGGTGGCGGCCCTGACCCCTTTTGCATTCGGGAGACAGGCTTTGAGCGTTTTAGACCTGCGTCATGTTTCCAAAAGCTTTGCGGCGACAGCGGCGTTGAAAGACATGACCCTGACGGTTGAGCCGGGCGAGATTCACGCCATTGTCGGTGAGAACGGAGCGGGAAAATCCACGCTGATCAAGATCATGACGGGGGTGCACCAGCCTGATCAGGGCCAGATATTCGTGGCGGGTGCACCTGTAACGATCCGCTCAACCCAAGAGGCGCAAAGCCATGGGATTGCGGCGATTTATCAAGAACCTATGGTCTTTCCCGATCTGGATGTGGCCGAGAATATCTTTATCTCCAACCGCGCGCAGGGCGCTTTCATGAACTGGAAGCAGATTTACGCCCAAGCCGCTGATTTGATTGCCCAGTTGGGCGTGACCTTGGATGTGCACCGCGCCGCATCGGGCCTGACCTTGGCCGAACAGCAAACGGTGGAAATTGCGCGGGCCTTAAGCCTGAATGTCAAAGTCTTGATCATGGATGAACCCACCGCCAGCCTGTCGGCGCATGAGGTGGCGCGGCTTTTGAATATCGCGCGTGCGCTGAAGGCCAAGGGGGTGGCGGTGATCTATATCTCGCACCGTCTGGACGAGATTTTCCAGATCGCCGACCGCGTGACGGTGATCCGCGACGGCCAGCATATTTCCACCAAGCCGATGGATCAGGTGACCCCCGATGGCATGGTCAAAGACATGGTGGGCCGGGCGATTGACACTTTCGCCGTGAAATCCGCCGCCAATCCGCATGGGGATAGCGTGCTGCGGCTGGAAGGTTTGGGCCGTGCGGGGGTGTTTTCGGGCATAAGTTTTGATCTGTCAGCCGGAGAAGTTCTGTGCTTTGCAGGCCTTGTCGGCGCAAGGCGCACCGATGTGGCCTTGGCGCTGTTTGGCATCGCGCCTGCCAGCGAAGGGCGCATTTTGATCGACGGGCAGGCGGTGACGATCACCAGCCCGCAGCAAGCCATGGGCCATAAAATCGCCTATGTCTCGGAAGATCGGCGCAAGATGGGCTTGGCTTTAAGCCTGCCGATCTTTGCCAATATCTCGCTGGCAAGCCTTGGAAAATTGCTGGGGGCCTTTGGCTTGATTGACCGTAAAGCCGAAGCGGCGATGGCCGAGGGGTACCGTAAGCAACTGGCGATCAAATCGCCCGATGTCGGGGTCGAGGTCGGCAAGCTGTCGGGTGGCAACCAGCAAAAGGTGATGCTGGCCAAATGGCTGGAAACCAGGCCGCGCATTTTGATCTTTGATGAACCCACGCGCGGGGTCGATGTGGGGGCCAAGGCCGAGGTGCACAATATCATCCGCGCACCCACTTGTTTTAACCCGCCTCCTAAAGTAATGAGTGGTGTGATAAAACTAACCAGAAAAGAAAATCCTGTTAAATTTTCAAGCGAAAAAAAATTCACCCTTCTTGTTAAAACTGCTTTTAATCAAAGAAGAAAAATGTTGAGAAATCCTTTAAAGCCATTGTTCGACACAGAAATTTTACAAGAAGATATTTTTACAAAACGTGCAGAACAATTAAGTATTCAGGATTTTGCAGACCTAAGTTTTAAAATGAAATAAATGAAAGGCAAAGTAATTATTACTGCTAAATGTCATCCTTATTTAATAGAAGAACTAATTAAGAAAGGCTATGAAGTAAATCATCAACCCAAAATTAATTATAGCCAGTTGCTTGCTGAAATACCCGAATGTGTAGGACTGATTACTACTACAAGTATAAAAATTGATAAAGCCATTATTGATGCAGCATCTACTTTAAAATTTATTGGGAGATTAGGAAGTGGAATGGAGCATATTGATGTTGTTTATGCTGCAGAAAAAAATATAAAATGTGTTAGCAGTCCTGAAGGCAACTGCAATTCAGTTGGTGAACATTGTCTTGGACTTTTATTAAATCTGATGAATAATATTAATAAAAGTAACAATGATTTGAAGAATGGTTTGTATATCAGAGATGAAAACAGGGGCGAAGAATTGTTTGGTAAAACTGTTGGTATTATTGGATTTGGGCATACCGGTAGTGCTTTTGCAAAATTGCTTGCCTCTTTTAATGTAACTGTTTTAGCTAACGATATTAATAAAACTGGTTTTGCAAAGGATAATATTAAAGAGGTAAGTGTGGAGCAAATTTTCAAGTATGCAGATGTTGTGAGCTTGCACTTGCCGTTGACCGAAATCACAAAACATTACGCCGATGATATCTTTTTTAATTTGCTACAAAATACTCCTTACTTTTTAAATACTAGCAGAGGCGATGTTGTTGATACAAATGCATTGATTAACGCTATTAAAAATAAGAAGGTTAAAGCAGTTGGTCTTGATGTTTTGGAAAATGAAAAGCTTGAAACTTATACTACACAACAGCATGAACAACTTGATTTTTTGTTAGCTCAAACAAATGTGATTATCACACCACATATTGCTGGTTATAGCAATGAGGCTTTTTATAAAATGGCAAAAATTATTTTAGAAAAACTTGATTTATAAAGGACAGGCCTCGTGATAGTTTTTTAACTCATCATATTTCAATTCAAATTCATAGCCTGCATAAACTTTTTCAACTTCATCTAGAACACTATATACAACATCTAAGTCATTTGTTGTAACAAGTTTTGTTCTGTACTCTTTAATATTTGGTAAACCTTTCAGATAATTGGTATAATGTGTTTTCATTTCATTAATGCCAACCGTATGCCCCTTCCACTCAAGGCTTAGTTTTAAGTGTTTTTTACACACGGCTACTCTTTCCTGTATGGTAGGGGCAGCAAGCACTTCGCCAGTTTTTAAATAGTGTTTTATTTCTCTAAAAATCCAAGGGTAACCAATTGCGGCGCGACCAATCATCATCCCATCCACATTAAATTTCTTTTTATACTCCGCAGCTTTCTGGGGACTATTAATATCTCCATTTCCAAAAATGGGTATATGAATACGTGGATTATTTTTTACTTTATCAATTAATGTCCAGTCGGCTTCACCTTTATACATCTGGCTTCTTGTTCTTCCATGAATTGCTAATGCTTTAATACCAACATCCTGCAATCTTTCAGCAACTTCTTCTATGTTTTTAGTTTTTTCATCCCACCCCAGTCTTGTTTTAACCGTAACAGGTAAATTAGTGCTTTTAACACAAGCTGCGGTTAATCTAACCATCAAGTCTATATCCTTTAATACACCCGCACCCGCACCACGCATCGCCACTTTTTTAACCGGGCATCCAAAGTTGATGTCAAGTAAGTCAGGCTGAACAGTCTCAACAATTTTTGCACTCATGGCCATAGCATCTTCATCGCCCCCAAAAATTTGAATGCCAATTGGTTTTTCATAATCAAAAATATCTAGCTTTCTTCTGCTTTTAATTGCGTCACGTATTAAGCCTTCGCTACTTATAAACTCTGTGTACATCAAATCTGCACCATTGTCTTTACATACCGCTCTGAAGGGAGGATCACTCACATCTTCCATTGGAGCCAGTAATAAAGGAAATTCAGGTAACGCTATGTTCCCTATTTTTACCATCTTAATTTGTTTAGTAAATGGATGCAAACATACAACCTAATTTTTTTAATGATGATTTTACCAAGCGTAAGTATAGTTATCTCGAAAAGTTTGGCATTTTATCAGGTTTGGTTATTGGAGGATTTATCCTTGCTGCAGTAATACAACTTAGCATAATGCTTACAATGATTAACTTTAAAGATATATTTAATCTTAAAGAAGAAACATTGTTTGCCATTATGGCTAAGCCAGAAAATTTTACTAAAACTGTTTTGATGCAAGGTTTAGGAACATTGGTTTTGATGGCTATTCCTGCATTTGTTTATGCAAAAATTGTAAGTAATAATGCTGTTGTATTTCTTGGGTTTAATAGAAAGATAAGTATCAAGCAAGTCTTGTTTGTTGTTGGTATAGCTATTGCTGGAATGATTTTAAGCGGTAGTTTAGGAGAATTAACTAAAGTGATCATCCCCAATTTTTTAAAAGCCAAAGCTGATAAGATGGAGGCTGCTTACGAAGCGGGGGTAATGATGTTTGTCAATATGAAATCGTTTGGAGATTATCTTTTTTCTTTATTAAAAAGAGAAATTTTTCTTTAAAGTATAAATTCATCACTAAAAA